>CALDSM010000157.1 GCA_937923585.1 uncultured bacterium | reverse complement strand
ATACGAGATCTGATCGTGACTGGAGTTCAGACGTGTGCTCTTCCGATCTCAGTATTCCTCCAGCGTCTCACCCTTCCACGCGAACACGGGAACGCCCGCGGCGGCGATGGCCGCGGCGGCATGGTCCTGCGTCGAGAAGATGTTGCAGCTCGCCCAGCGCACATCCGCGCCGAGTGCCTTGAGGGTCTCGATGAGCACGGCCGTCTGGATTGTCATGTGCAGCGAGCCCATGATGCGCGCGCCCTTGAGCGGCTGCTGCGCGGCATACTGCTCGCGCACGGCCATCAGCCCCGGCATCTCCTTCTCCGCCATGTCGAGTTCTTTGCGGCCCCATTCGGCCAGGGACAGGTCGGCCACTTTGTACGCGAGGCCGGGATCAGTCTTTGGAATTGCGATTGCCACCGCCATTGGTGTTGTTCCTTGTCAGTTGAAAGCCGCGCATGGTGCGCGGCCGTTTATTGTAACTCATGGAAGGCAGCCCATGCCGACTTCTTCCCGTCCCGGGGAAAGGGACCCAAAGGACTCAGGGGGCCAAAGGGACAGGCACAGTGTCCGATTCTTCTTCGGCGCCGATTCCGTCCTCTCCGTCCTTTCATCCAAGGGCGAAATGCCGCATCCTGGTCACCTGGCCGGTCGCCGTTCTCACTTCAATTCGGCGCGGATTCCGTCCCAAGACTCTTCGGGGGGCAGCGCGCCGAGATGGCGCACCGTTTCCGCGCCGAGCACGGAACCGAGCCTCCCGCAGGCGTCCAGCGGCCAGCCGTGAAGCCAGCCGTAAAGGAACCCGGCGGCCCAGCAGTCGCCCGCGCCCGTTGTGTCCACCACCCGGTCGGCGCGCACAGCCTCCACCCGCGCCGTCTCTTCAGCCCGGCGCAGCAGCGCGCCCCGCGCGCCCAGTTTCACCGCCACGGTGCCGCACCGTTCGCCCAGTTCCGCCAGGGCCAGTTCGGGGTTGTCCTCGCCGATGTACTGGCGGGCCTCGTCCTCGTTGGCGAACACGGCGTCCACGTACTCGTCGAGCAGCGCCGGAAGCACGTCGGCCGCGGCGCGCACGACTTCAAAAGATCCCAGGTCCAAACTGACGGTGCAGCCCGCGCGGCGTGCCGCGTCCAGTACCGCCTCCGTCAGCGGCCGGTTGAACAGCAGATAACCTTCGACATGGGCATGGGCGCAGCCGGCGAAATCCTCGGGGCTGATCGCTTCGGGATCAAGCAGCAGCGCCGCGCCCAGGTCGGTGCGCATGGTGCGCTCCGAATCAGGCGTGACCAGGCTCAGGCAGCAGGCCGTGTTGCGGTCGGAGGTTCTGCGGAACCGGGCGCAGTCGCCGCCCGCCGCGCTGAAGGCCTCCAAATAGTAGCGGCCGTCCTCGTCGTCGCCGACCTGGCCCAGGAACGACGCGGGCAGGCCCATCTTCGCAAGCGCGTAGGTGGTGTTGGCCGCGGACCCGCCGGGTGCGCGCAGTATGGGCGCGTCAACGCGGCTGACAAGGCCGGCCAGCGTGGCGTGATCCACCAGTTCCATGCCGCCCTTGGCGCCGTCTATAGAGGCGACAAAGGCCTCGGGCACCCGGGCAAGCCGGTCCACAATCGGCGAGCCGACGCCGATGATTTTCGGGGCGGGTGTGTTCATGCCGTGTTCAGGTCAGGCCTTGACGGCGCTCTTGAGCGCGTCAACCTTGTCCGTCTTTTCCCACGGGAAGATGTCGCGGCCGAAGTGGCCGTAAGCCGCCGTCTCCTGGAACGACCAGCCCTTCGGCTCGTTCAGCTTCAGGTCGCGGATGATCCCGGCCGGCCGGAAGTCAAAGAGTTCGCCGGCTTCGAGCACGTCCTGCAGCACCGTGTCGGGCACGGTGCCCGTGCCGTAGGTGGACACGTTGATGCTCATCGGCTTGGCGACGCCGATCGCGTAGGCCACCTGGATCTCGCACTTCTTCGCCAGACCGGCGGCCACGATGTTTTTCGCCGCATAACGGGCGTAGTAGGCCGCCGAACGGTCCACCTTTGTCGGATCTTTGCCCGAGAAGGCGCCGCCGCCGTGGGCGCCGACACCCCCGTAGGTGTCCACGATGATCTTGCGGCCCGTGAGGCCCGAGTCGCCGTGCGGACCGCCGACCACGAAGCGGCCGGTCGGATTGATGTAATACAGCGTCTTGTCTGTCAGCAGGCCGGTCGGTTCGAGCACCCGCTTCGCCACTTCAATGAGGTCCTTGCGGATCTGATCGAGCGGCACATCGTCGGTCTGGTGCGAAATGACAACCGTGGTGATTTCCGTGGGCACGCCGTTGGCGTAACGCACGGAGACCTGCGACTTGGAATCGGGGCGCAGGTAGGGAATCTGGCCGGCTTTGCGGATCTTTGCCAGCTCAATGAGCAAGTGGTGGCTGAACTGGATTGGCGCAGGCATCAGTTCCGGGGTCTCGTCCGACGCATAGCCGAACATCATGCCCTGGTCGCCGGCGCCCTGCTCGGAGTAAAGGCCCTGGCCCTCGTTCACGCCCTGCGCAATGTCGGGCGACTGCTCGTGCAGCCGGTTGACATACACAAACGTCTTGTCGCAGAAGCCGATGTCGTCGCGCGTGTAGCCGATCTCATGCACAACGCGGCGCGCAATCGCCTCGGGATTGATGTGACTCCAGCCGGAGCAGGTGATTTCACCCGCGTTCACCACAAAGTCCGTGGCTACCAGCGTCTCGCAGCCTACGTGGCTGTTCTTGTCCAGCGCGAGGCACGCATCCAGAATCGCGTCCGATATCTGGTCGCAGACCTTGTCCGGATGTCCTTCTGAGACTGATTCCGAAGTAAACACATGATCCGTGGTGAGCTTGCTCATACGAACTTTCCTTCGTTCCATGCACTACATGGGGTTGCGGACATTACCCCAAAGTGGTGATGTCCGGGACGGAAATAATACAGGAAGTCGGCTCCAAATAGCCACTTTTTCGCATGGCCGACAAATTCCCAAACATGAATCGGGACTCTCATCTATGGTCGGCGTGTCGGGTCGAAATTGCCGCGGCCCCCCGCTAGATGGTGCTGAAGTAGTTCACGACGAGCGAGACCAGCGTGGCAAAACTGCCGTTCATCGGGAAGGGGCCGTCTTTCTGGTACTTCATGAATTCGGTGTGTCCGTCAAGGTAGAGCACATTGCCGCCGCCGGGCACATGGTTGAAGGAGACACCGCCCGTGTCCGCTGCGTTGGCGATGCTGTCCCAATAGAGCGGCACGGTGGACTGTGCGGCATTGCTGGAACCGGCGTTGTTTATGTCGGTGATCATGAAGCGCTCAATGCCTTCACGCAGGCGGTAAACCGTGTTTCCGCCGGCATTTCCGGCACCGGCCAAATCTTCGATGTCGCCGTCCAGTTTGGCCCGCGCATTCACTGCCGCGGCCGCATCCAGGACGTGCGTTGCGAAGCACTGCGCGCTGTACAGTTGAAGCGCCACCTGAATGAACTGGACGGGGCCGTTTCCGGGGATGATGCCGATAGGCATGGTTGGGTCAAGCGGGCCCGCCCGGTCAATGAGCCAGCCGAGATACAAATAGCCGTCGGAGGAATTGTCGGCATAGCCTGCATAGGGGCAGCCCTTGTTGATGACGGCCAGTTGCTTCTCGACCCCCTCACCGACATCCGGCGAGGAGGGGCAGACCATCACCTTCCAATCGGTCAGGTATTCCGGATAGATTGCAAGCGGATTTGGGGAGAGTTCCGGTTCGGGCTGCATGTTGCAGTTCGGCACCTCTCCCGCGCTGCCGTCAGTGAAATAGACAGAAAGTCCCTGCATGGGGGGCAGTGCGCCGCCCTTCGACTCGTTGGCGTACATCTTGAGAATGACGCCGAGCTGCTTGAGGTTGTTCTGGCAACTGGAGCGCCGCGCCGATTCCCGCGCCCGGGCCAGCGCGGGCAGCAGGATGGCAGCCAGAATCCCTATGATGGCGATCACCACCAGCAGTTCGATGAGCGTGAACCCCCTCCCGCCTTCCTGCCTGCGCGTCTTTGCCATAATTCGCCACCTCAAGGTTGGTTCCACCCAATGACTAACGGCACGAATTCAGACAAACTGACTGCGCTTCCATGATACACCCGTTCCAAAGAATAGGCCAGCGTGGTTTTCCCCCAGGGTGAACGCGGCCGGGGGCGTGAGAAAGAGGAGCCTCCGGTCGAGAGCGGGGGCGCGAACCCGGCCGGGCTTTGTGTTAAGGCGATCTTCCTGCTACCGTGTCGGCAAAGGAGGATGATTGCGCCATGGATATGCTTCGTGTTGGATTCATTGGGTTGGGCGGAATTTGCCGGCAGCGGCATGTGCCCGGACTGCAGCGCATCGGCGGCGTCGCGTTTGTTGCGGTGGCGAACCGCTCGCGGTCCTCCGCCGAGGCGGCGGCGGCCGAGTTTGGGATCGCGCAGGTGCATGACAACTGGGAAGAGGTCGTGGCGCGGCCGGACATTGACGCGGTTTTTGTCGGCGCGTGGCCCTATCTGCACAAGCCGGTTTCCATTGCCGCGCTGCAGGCGGGAAAGCATGTGTTCTGCCAGGCGAGGATGGCGATGAACCTGGAGGAGGCGCTGGAAATGCGCGCGGCGGCGCGCGCGGCGGGACGGGTGGCCATGCTGTGCCCGGTGCCATTCGGGCTCAGCGTGGACAAAA
The DNA here is from genome assembly GCA_937923585.1 of uncultured bacterium. Classification (GTDB taxonomy): domain Bacteria; phylum Hydrogenedentota; class Hydrogenedentia; order Hydrogenedentales; family CAITNO01; genus CAITNO01. Next base: position 4,218 of record CALDSM010000157.1, on the reverse strand, counting down.
CCATTGCCCGCCTGCTGCGCGACGGGGCCATTGGCGCGCCGCGCTTTGTTTCCGTACAAAGTTTCACAGGCGCGTGGCGCGACCCCGCCGCGCCCATGAACTGGCGCAAGGACGAGCGGCTGTCGGGGCTGAACATGCAGACGCTGGGCATGTACGCCGAGGTGATGCACCGGTGGTTTGGCCGCACACGGACAGTGTCGGCGCGCGCGTTCACCCACACACCGCGGCGAATGGACGGCACCGGAGAGTGGCGCGAGGTGCGCATTCCCGATCAAGTCTTCGTTACCGCCGAAATGGAGGGCGGACTTGCAGTGAACTATGCCATTAGCGGCGTGACGGCCGCACCGCGGGAGGCGATAGACGTCTTCGGAGAGACGGGGTCCCTTCACTATGACGTGCCGCGCGATGAACTTTCGCTGGCGCGCGGCGACGGCCCCGCCGAACCGGTGGAGATTCGGCCCGAGGAGGCCTATGACGTGCAGCAATGGCGGGTCGAGGAAGATTTCGTCAACGCCGTCCGTGCCGGCACGGAATACCATCCGGACTTTGAGGACGGCGTGCGGTACATGCAGGTGGTGCAGGCGGTGCATGACAGCGCCGTGTCGGGCCGGGCCATTGTGTTGAAGGAGGTGTAGGGGCGGGACGGCGCCTTCACCCGCCGGTTGGTCAGACTGCCAGCAGTTTGGACCGATATTGTCAACATTGAAACCGGGGGGATGTTTTCCCGGTCGAACCAATTGAAACCCTTGCGCATGGCTCTTGTGAGACATGCCGGCCCCCTGTCTTGACGGGGGGCCATCCTCTTTTTGGAACAGGAACAGGATGCAAATCGCCCCGGCAGGCTGCTCCCGCCGGGGCGATGTGTTTCCGGTGTCTTTCCCTGTGCGTTACCGGCTCGGGGCGTCAGCGGCGTACTGGGTGAGGATCTTCATGTAGTTGGCGCGTTCGAAGGCGGCCGGTTCGGGGCAGTTCTTCTGGCTCATGGCGCCGCGCATCTGCTGGACGGACTCGTACTCGTTGTCCTCCATCCACTTGGCGAGGCCGTCGCGCAGGACGGTCAGGTGGCCGATGCCGTTCTTGAGCAGGGCGGAGGTGGTCATGGCGACGTTGGCGCCGGCCATTATGCTCCTGACCGCGTCTTCCGGGGTGTGAACGCCGCCCGTGATCGCCAAGTCCGCGGCGATCTTGCCGTACAGGATGGCCACCCAGCGCAGGCGCAGGCGCAGCGTCTCGGAATGGCTCAAGTTCAGATCCGGCTTGACCTCCAGCTTCGCCAGGTCAAAGTCGGGCTGATAGAATCGGTTGAACAGCACCAGCGCGTCGGCGCCGGCGTCGCACAGTTTCTTGGCCATGTTGGCCACGGAACTGAAATAGGGGCCGATTTTGACCGCGACCGGGATGGTCACACTGGCTTTCACCGCCTTCACCAGGTCAATGTACATGTCCTCGACCTGCTCGCCGGACATGTCGGGATTGGTCGGCACGTAGTAGACGTTCAACTCGAGCGCATCCGCGCCCGCCTGCTGGATGTCCTTGGCGTAGGAGACCCAGCCGCCGGTGGACACGCCGTTCAGGCTGCCGATGACGGGAATATCCACCGCCTCCTTGGCCTGGCGCACGTGACCGAGGTAACCCTCGGGCCCCATCTTGTAGTCCTCCAGGTCGGGGAAATAGGTGAGTGCTTCGGCGAAGCTGTAATCGCCCTGCTGGAGGTTGGCGTTCAGTTCCTGGCTCAGGAAGGAGATCTGCTCCTCAAACAGGGAGTGCAGCACGATTGCGCCCGCGCCCGCGTCTTCCAGTTTCTTGATGCTGTCGAGATGTTCACTGATCGGGGAGGGGGAGACCACCAGCGGGTTCTTCAGCGTCTTGCCAAGATATGTTGTCGTGAGATCCATCGTTCCTATCCTTCTGACGCCGCGTTGGCGGCGCGTTTTTTCGTTCAGGGTGACCTTCAGTCCGCCTCGGCCGCCGCCGCGCCCGTGCCCGGCATGGAGGCCAGGTACGAGTACAGCCGCCAGCGCGCGGCCACGTCGGCCTCGCCGCCCTTGAGCAGTTCCGCCGCGAGTTCCGGGGCGCTCAGCGACAGCATCTTGTAGCGGGTTTCGTTGTAGATATACTTGTCGAGGGGCAGGCTCGGTTCCTTCGAGTCGAGCAGGAACGGGTTCTTGCCCTCGGCGGCCAGCGCCGGGTTGTAGCGGAACAGCGGCCAGTGGCCGGACTGCACGGCGGCCTTCTGCTGCTCAAGGCCCATCTCCAGGTTGTAGCCGTGGGCGATGCAGTGGCTGTAGGCGATGATAAGCGACGGGCCCTCGTAGGCCTCGGCCTCAAGGAAGGTCTTAATGGTGTGCGAATCGTTGGCGCCCATGGCCACGTGGGCCACGTAGGCGTTGCCGTAGGTCATCGCCATCAGGGCCAGGTCCTTCTTGCCGCCGGGCTTGCCGGCCGCGGCAAACTTGGCCACGGCGCCGCGCGGGGTGGACTTCGAGCACTGCCCGCCGGTGTTCGAGTACACCTCGGTGTCGAGCACGAGGACGTTCACGTTGCGGCCGGAGGCCATCACGTGGTCCAGGCCGCCGTAGCCGATGTCATAGGCCCAGCCGTCGCCGCCCATGGCCCACACGGACTTGCGCACCAGGAAGTCGGCCACGCCCGCCAGCGATTTCGCGTCAGCCGAATCGAGTCCGGCCAGCTTCGCCTGGAGCGTTTCCACCCGCGCACGCTGCGCGTTGATGCCGTCTTCCGAGGACTGGTCGGCGTTCAGGAGTTCGGCAACCAGTTCCGAGCCCAGATCCGCCTCAAGCCGCTTGAGCAGTTCGCGCGCAAACTCGTTCTGCTTGTCCACGGTCACGCGCATGCCCAGGCCGAACTCCGCGCAGTCCTCGAACAGCGAGTTGGACCATGTCGGGCCGCGGCCCGCGGCGTTGACCGCCCACGGCGTGGTCGGAAGGTTGCCGCCGTAGATGGACGTGCAGCCCGTGGCGTTGGCGATGAACATGCGGTCGCCAAAGAGCTGCGACATCAGCTTCACATAGGGGGTCTCGCCGCAGCCGGCGCAGGCGCCGGAGAACTCGAACAGCGGCCGGAGCAGTTGTGCGTCCTTCACGAGGCCCTTGTTCAGCTTCGAGCGGTCCGTGTCGGGCAGGGACAGGAAGAAGTCCCAGCACGCGCGCTCGCGCTCGCGGATGGGCGCCTGCTCGGTCATGTTGATGGCCTTGAGGCGCACTTCACTCTTGTTCTTGGCCGGGCAGGTCTGCACGCAGAGGCGGCAGCCCGTGCAGTCCTCGGGGGCAACCTGGAGCACGAACGCCTTGTCACCGAACTCTTTCCACTTGGCAGTGGTGCTCTTGAAGCCTTCGGGCGCGCCCGCCAGCGCTTCCTTGTCCACGATCTTGCCGCGGATGACGGCGTGCGGGCAGACCAGCGCGCACTTGCCGCACTGGATGCAGGTGGCCGGATCCCAGCAGGGGATTTCGAGCGCGATGTTGCGCTTTTCCCACTGCGTGGTGGCCGTCGGGAAGGTGCCGTCCACGGGCATCATGCTGACCGGAAGGCTCTCGCCCCGCTCGCTGATGATCTCCGCGATGAATCCCTTCACGAAATCCGGCGCCGCGTCGGACACCGGCGAGCCCAGATCAAAGGGGCTGGACACGGCGGCAGGCACCTTCACCTCGTGCAGGTTTTCAAGCGACATGTCCACGGCCTGCCAGTTCTTCTGGACAACCGACTCGCCGCGCTTGCCGTAGGTCTTCTTGATGGCCGTCTTGATGGCGTTGATGGCGTCCTCGCGGGGCAGGATGTTGCTGATGGCGAAGAAGCAGGTCTGCATGACCGTGTTGATGCGGCCACCCATGCCGGCCTGCTTGGCGACCTCGAAGCCGTTGATCACGTAGAACTTCAGTTTCTTCTCGATGATGTGTTTCTGCGCGGCGCGCGGAATCCTGTCCCACACCTCGTCGGGGCCGTATATGCTGTTCAGCAGGAATACCGCGCCGTCCTGGGCGCACTTGAGCACGTCCAGTTTCTCCATGAACGAGAACTGGTGGCAGGCGATGAAGTTGGCCTTGGTGATCAGGTAGGAGGACCGGATCTCCTTCGGCCCGAAGCGCAGGTGGGAGGTGGTCATCGAGCCCGACTTGCGCGAGTCGTACACGAAGTAGCCCTGCGCGAAGTTGTCGGTGTCCTCGCCGATGATCTTGATCGAGTTCTTGTTCGCGCCGA
>CALDSM010000156.1 GCA_937923585.1 uncultured bacterium | reverse complement strand
CGGGAGCCTTGACGGGCTTGGCGGCCCATTCGTTGAGCAGGGCGGCGACGTGGTTGGGCGTGCCCTCATGCGGGTCATTGCCGCGGCCGGCCCAGAGGGCGTAGTGCGCGGAGATAACCGGCACGCGTTTGCCGTCGGGGCGGGGAATCCATCTGATGGCGCCGCCGCCGCCGGTGTAGGGGTAGTATTGGACGGTGAAGATTGCGTTGAGTGCGGGCATTTCGCGCACATAGGTTTCGTAGGCGGCCATGGCCTCGGGGCCGTCCCATTGCTGGGCGTTGATGGCGAAGGAATGGATGCCGCATTTGTCCATGTACTTGTTCAGGCGGCGGGCATGCTGGGCGAGCAGGCCGGGGTCGCAGCGGTCCTTGCCGAACCAGTCGGGATAGTAGTAACCGCCGCCGTAGAGCAGGAAGTCGTCGTTGGGCGTGGCGGTGTCGCGGAGATAATCGAGCGTGTAGGGGCAGAGTTGCAGCAGGTCTGCGGCGCAGGTTGTCCAGCCGAAGGGGATCTTCCCGCGCGCGGGGTTTGCCCAGTATTGCTGCGCCTCCTGGCCCTTGCAGAAATTCATCATGAGCCACTGCACGTTGTCGCCGTCGGTCATGATGAACGAGACATACCGCGTGTTGGGGTCGTCGTTCTCCGGGGCGGAGGGGGCTGCCGCAAAGGGCTTGAAGGGATAGTCCAGGCCGGTCTTGCCCGCCGAACACGGCGCCAGATTGACACACCAGTTGGTGGCGGTTTGGATGAGTCCCCAGCGGCTCGACGGCCCGGTCTGTTCGTCCTCCATGCCCATGCCCCAGCCGAGTATGGGTGAGCCGGGGTGCATGGCTCTCAAGGCCTCTGGGTAAAGCGCGTCGGTTGACGAAACCATCGGCGCGCCCATGGCCACAATCGCGTCGCGCATGACGGCGTTCTTGGGGTCCTGTCGGCCGAGCTGGCTGTGCGACAACTTGTCGCCGTATTCCTTCCAGAGCCAGGCTTCGTCTTTGCCGCGCGTGTCCGCCAGCAGTTTCAGGCCATGCGTCTTGGCCGTTTCCTCCAAGCGTTCCTCCACCGCCACACCGCCCAGCGGTGCACAGAGAGCCGTGGCGACGTTTGCGGACCAGTCCTCCGGCGTGCCCTCATAGAGCGCCCGTTTCGCGGGGTCGGCGCGGTAGAGGATGTAACCTTTCAATACCCCTTGGTCACGGTAGCGGTCCACCAAGTCCCACAGTTTTCGGGGAGTGCGGTCCACAGGCGCTTTCGTATGCACCGTGATGCGGTCCAGCCATTCCTCGTAGGACGGAATGTCGCCGGTTCCGGACCACAGCATTTCCCCGCCGCCCTGCTGGCGCGCGGTGTAGGCTGTCAGGCCGCACAGCGTTTGCAGCACCACACCTTCAGCGACGGGCAGGCCATTTAGCGGTTCGCTGACAAGGATTTTGGAGGGCAGCGGGAATTCCGGCCACCAGCGGTCAGGGAGGGAGGCCGCGGCGGAGGAGATGGACGATATGGATGAGATGAAAAGAACAAGAAGACATGACCGGTAGATACGCATGACCTTGTCTCCTATGCTGCGGTTTGGGCGTACTGGGAGCGCCGGCGTCCCGCCGGCTCGGGACGCGCACAAGCCGGCGGGGACGCCGGCGCTCCCAGTAAGAGGCGCTCCAACTATCCCGTTGGCCAGTCTAACTCATGTCCATGCCCCAGCGATAATGGCTCCGATTTGGCTACGGCGATGTTCGAAGCAACCGGTCCAAGTCCCCGACCATCTTGGCCGGAGAAACGCCCAATGCTTTGGCGATAAGAAAGAATGTCCGCAGTGTGGGGGATTTCAGACCGCGTTCCATCTGGCTAATATAGGTGGGATGGAGTTCGCATTCAAAGGCCAGTGCCTCCTGAGACAGTTTGGCTCCGCGGCGGTATTTCGCCAGCACGGCACCAAACGCCTCATTCAGATCAGCCATGACAATGCTCCAGGAACTGGTGCTATTGTTGGCCTTGACAGACTATAGTGCCAGAGACTATAGTCTTATATGAGGTTGGCGCATGGTGTGCCAATTACTCTGCCGTAAAGCTTAATGGAGTACGGTTGAGAAGGTGTTCTTGTTGGGTGGGAGCGCAAGTGGAGCATTAGAAGCGAGTCTTCAGGACGGACAAGAAAGGAAGGAATGCGTGAACACAGAGGACTTTGGAAATCTTCATGAGGACAAATTCCGCGAAGGCTACCAGCAGGAACGGGCAAAAAGGAGGCGGCCAACTGTCTTGATCAGCGGATACACGGGATGCGGAAAGAGTTCCCTGATCCGGGCAGTCTGCGGTAATGTGGTTCCTTTGGATGTCATCGGTGACGGACGTCCAAAAACCATGGGGTTTGACAAGTACGAGACTGAGGATATCTGTGTTTACGATTCACGGGGGCTCGAAATCGGCGATACTGAAGAGCAGTTTACAACAGTCACCCGGGACTTTGTTCGCAAGCGCCAGGAAGAGAGGAATGTGGACAACCACATCCATCTTGTCTGGTATGCGATTCAAGGCTGTGGTGCGCGGGTAACAGACTGCGATATCAACCTGATCCGCAACATTTTCGACCCTGACAACGTGATTGTAGTAATCACAAAGAAAGACATTACCCGGCCAAATCAGTTGGATGCCTTGATCAATCGCCTAGCTGAAGCGGGTGTTCCGAAGAGGCGCATCATTGCCACAAGCGACGAGAATGCCGGGTCCGATGGTTGCAGGGAACTGATGGAGATGAGTTATGAGATGCTGCCCGAGGCCTATCGCGATGCCTTTGTCTCGGCGCAGCAGGTCGACATTGAGAAAAAGGTAAAGGCAATCAAGGACAAGAAGGTGACTGCAAGAAAGATCATAGTGGCTGCGGCTACTGCGGCTGCGGCAGTCGGCGCTATACCCATTCCCGGATCTGATGCGCCCCTACTTATGGGTGAGCAGGCACTGATGATTGGGGCTCTCGCAGGCGTCTATGGCTTTGACAAGGGGCAAATGAAACAAGTAGCTCTGCCGATGCTGGCAAGAGTGGGGGGGATGATGATGGCCAGCTCTCTAGTGAAATTGATACCATTCGCCGGTTCTGTAATTCAGGCAGGGGTTGCCGGTTTGATAACGACGGCCATGGGATGGTTCGTGGCAGACCAGTTTGAAAAGAACGCGATTGCGATCGTCAGGGGTGAGGCCGTTTCGGAATTCGCGTTTGACCCCTCGGCCTTCGTGCAGTATTACGAGAAATACAAGACTCTCTGATTAGCCAAACTCAGTACCGACAAACTGACATGGACATGATCAAGGGTGTCTGTCGTTCGTACATGGTGTGCGAATAGTGATGTCTTAGGGCCACACAGGAGAGAGCATAATGAAAGCAAACGTTTTGGTGTGCGGCCGCACTGGTGTGGGGAAGACCAGCCTAATCAAGGCGATGAGTCATAGAGGGATCGTTCCTGATGAGGCTGTTGGGGAAAGTGGTGCGCCTTGCACCAAGAAGTTTGTTGTATACGAGACGGAGGTGACAAATTTCATTGACGCGGAGGGAATGGACGGTGGCCAAAGCATCAAGGAATACCTTTCCCTGATTGAAGCGGAGTTAAGCAGACGTCTGGCGACTGGCCAGGCCAGCAGCCTGTTTCACTGCATATGGTACTGCATTGACGGAAGTGGAGCCCGAATCCAGGAGGGTGATGCCGAAATCGTCAAGAAGCTTGGCCCGCATGTTGTTGTCGTGGTCACAAAAGTCGAGTTGATGCGCAAAGAACAGTTCGACAGCATAACGAAAGCCTTGGGCTATTTCCTTCCTGGCATCCCGACAATCATGGTCTCCGGCCATACGGCACGAGGACTCGAAAAACTCGGCGCGGCGACACTTCAAATGGCGGCCTTGGGTCGTGAATTTGCGAAACTCTGGGAGAACTACTATGCGGACTTGCGGGATGGCTGGCGCAGGAACGTAGAAGATGAAGTGAACAGCTTGGTTAACTGGGCGGCTGGCCGTGCTTTCACCATAGCACTTGTTCCAATACCACTTGCGGACACACCTTTTCTTATCGCCAATGAGGCGTACATGATCTACCGGATTGGCAGTTGTTACGGAATTGCCGTTACGGAAGCCATTTTGGCGCAGTTCTTTCTTTGTGCAGGCGCCAGCATCGCGGGGAAACTCTTGACGACGTGGATTCCTTTCATAAAGGCACCCATTGCGGCTTCGATCACCTTTGCGGTGGGTCATGCTGCTTCCGGATTCTTCGAGTCAGACATGAACATTGACGGGGCGGCGCTACGGGAGGTTTATGAGGAGCGCAGAAGGGAAGCGAAGTCCCACGACTGGAAGTCCAGGGCGGTGGAAGAAGAATAGCGGGAGCGATGCCAGTTCTACCTGCCCGCGATGTTGCACTTCGCGTACCGGGGTCGGAAGTGTTCTGAAATTCGGATGTTGTCCAAAGAGGCAGGTTGGGCTATAATTTCATTTGTCAGACGATGGTACGCTGCAAAGGAACAGCCCATGACTGAAAAAGAGGCAAAGCAGTTTCTTGCGTCCGTAAAGGAGCTCAAGAAGAAATTCAAGGCTTCCCCTGAGGAAGGGTTTCAATTCCTCATCAAGGCGGGAATCTTGACCAAGTCCGGAAATCTTCGCAAGGTGTATCGCTGATTTATGTATGGAAGCCCGGTTTCACTGATATTGGGTTTTCATGGCTGTGACGCACCGGTGGGGGAAAAGATTCTTTCCGGGAAGGCTGAGCTCGCCGCGAGTGACAATGTTTATGACTGGCTGGGGCATGGGCGGTATTTCTGGGAGAACAATCCGAACAGAGCGTTTGAGTACGCCAGGGAAATCCAGAAAAGGCCGCGCGGCGGCAAGCAGGCGATTAGAGAGCCCTTCGTTCTGGGGGCGGTGATAGACCCCGGCCATTGTCTCAACCTGATGGAATCTTCCGCGCTTGCAGCCTTGGGGAAAAGTTACAGACTGTTGCAGATGCTCTTCGAGCAACAAGGCAAGAATCTGCCGGAGAACAGGCCGGACCCCGATACCGGAGACCTCTTGTACCGCCCTTTGGACTGCGCCGTAATCGAAATGTTGCACGCCATCAATGCCACCGAGAAATGCCCAGCGTATGATACGGTTCGCGGGATATTTATTGAGGGCGAGGAAGTCTATCCGGGGGCCGGATTCCGGAAGAAGAATCACGTACAAATCTGTGTCCGTAATCCCGAGTGTATAAAGGGGTATTTTCGGGTCCGCTGAGGGTCCGTCGGCGTTTTCTGTTGCGGGAGAGGAGTCTTGGGGCTGCGGCGGGGGTGCAGCCGCGGCAGGGGAAAGCGGCGGCACGGCCGCGCGCAGTCAAAAAGGGCATCTTGCGCAGAATGTGCCCGCGGGATGCCCGCGCTCCCAGTAGGCGGCACTCCAATCACTCTGCCGCGCAGTTCAATTCATGCACCGTTCCCGGGTTGAGTGTGCCGGGGATGGGATCGCCGATGGGGGTTTTGCCGTCTTCGGCGAAGAGCTGGAGCTTGCCTGTGCGGTCCATGTTTTCGGGGATGCGGAGGACCTGGCGGTCGGGGCCGAGGGCCGATTCGGGCTCGATGCGGGTGCCGTCGTTGGAGGTGAAGACGACGCGCTTTTGCAGCCAGCGGCCGAAGATGCGGTTTCGGTTGAGTTCGGGCACGGCCCCGGCGCCGTAGAGCACGCCGAGCAGGCGGTTGTCGCGCGCGACCCAGCCGAGCGCGACGATGTACTTGTCCTGCGGCCCGGTGTGTGTCAGCAGCGGCTGTTCCTTGTCAAACTTCATGCCGTCACGGGAGAGTGCGTACCACAGCCCCTCGCGGTTCATATGCAGGCCCATGAGGTAGCGGGGACCGTCGGGCATATCGAACTTCTTGACGTCGTTGACGGCGTAGGGGCACTCCAACGTAAGGCCCTCGAATGTGTATGCCTTGCCGTCGGTGCCGGTGGCGCGGTAGACGCGGCCGAAGTCTTTGTAGTTGCAGAAGTACAGGCGCACCGCATCGCCCTCACGCAGGATGACATTCACGCCGTTGATGTCGGCGTCGTCGTATTTGTCGTAGCCCTCGACGCGCACGATGTCGGACATTTTCGCCGGGCATGGCGCGGCCACGCCGTTCCAGAGCTCGCCGTCGGGGCTGGAGAACCACGCGGGCTTGTTCAGGTCTTTGCCGTCCGGGTAGGCCGTCACCACCATCTCATACCCGCCGTCCGGTTTGGCCAGCGCGTTCACGTTGCAGGTGTGGATGAATGCGCCGTGCTCGATGACCGTGCGGCGCGGCCCGAAGTCAATGAAGTCCGCCGTGTCCGCGCAGTAGATGCGGTCGTTGCCGGTGGGCACGCCGTCCCATGCGCCGTAGAACAGCCGCCAGCCGGTGGCGGTCTGCACGGCCGAGGGTGCGTAAATGTTGCGGAACACGCCGGACTGCCGCGGTGCGAGGAGCGGATCGCGCAGGTCGGGCACGAGGTTCAGCGTGTCGCTCTCCCAGTGGGCCGGGTTGAACGCGCCTGCGGCGACGCCGTGGATTTCGACGGTGCCGACTTCTGCCTGGCCGGGGATTTGGTGGATGGCGGGGGAGGGGGCGAGCGCGGCCAGGGTGACGGTGAGCAGGATGGCGATCACGGGATGTCCTTTCTGGTTCAGGCGTCGGCGGGAACGTGCCGGGGCATGGCCCCGGCAGGGAAAGCGGCGGCATGGCCACCGCAGTCAAAAAGGGCGGTCCGACAGCCGGGGCGGCTGTCCCACACTACAGGTTTCATTCCGCCGAGGGCGGGTCCATGATCACGTCGTCATAGTCGAAGGGCGGAACGCCGATGATGAGCGATTCGAGATCGCCGACGGACTGGTGCATGTGGCCGGGGCGAATCCATACGCAGTCGCCGGCGCGGACCGGCACCTCCTCGCCGTCTATGATGATGACACCCTCGCCGTTGAGAATGTAGTAGTACTCGTCGGTGTGGCGGTGCCAGTGGGGTTGTGCATGGTCCGTGCGGAGCCGTGTGACGCTGGCGGGGGCGCCGTCCTCCTTCTTGAGAATGCGCTGGCGGAATCCGCAGATGCTGCGTTCGTGGTCCTGCTCCTCGACGTTCACCTTAATGTATGCGCGCTGGTCGTCCATGGTTGTGGTCTCCATGTTTGTTTCAGGGTAGCACAGAGTGCGTTACGGGGCCAATTTGTGCGCAGGCGGAAGGAACGCGCGGACCTCGGCGTGTGTCGCCCTTTCAGGGCTACTCCCGGTTTGGTGTTGTCGCGAACCCGGGGCGTTGCCCCGGGCTATCATGTTCCGGCCCTTCGGGCCTTGCGGATCGGCTGGGCCGGGGCGTTACCCAGGCTATCATGTTCCGGCCCTTCGGGCCTTGCGGATCGGCTGGGCTCGGGGCGTTACCCGGGCTATCATGTTCCGGCCCTTCGGGCCTTGCGGATCGGCTGGGCTCGGGGCGTTACCCGGGCTATCATGTTCCGGCCCTTCGGGCCTTGCGGATTGGCTGGACCCGGGGCGTTGCCCCGGGCTGTCATGTTCCGGCCCTTCGGTGCTCAAGAATGGACTGTTCGGGTCATGTTCGCGAGCGGGTCGAAGTGCTCAGCCCCCGGGTGGGCGCGTGTTCGTTCGCTTGCGCAGGCGGTAGGCGAGGTCGAGGGCGATGAGGGCGGTCACGGGGCCGAGCATCAGCAGCCAGCCCTGCCAGGTGCGGGTGAATCCGGTGAAGTCGCGGTGGTGGCCGATGGGCCACCAGATGCCCGCCGCGCGGCCAATCAGGTTCTCCTTGGGCACCCAGCCGTACACGCGTCCGTCCAGGCTCTGGCCGCTGTTGTCGCCCATCAGGAAGTAGTGGTCCGCGGGCACCTCGGAGTATTCCTTTTCGGGCCGGATGCCGTAGACCAGTTCCTGGCTCTGCTGTTGCATGCCGAGTTCGACGAGTTGCCGGACGGTGTTGAGCACGTCGCGGTCCACGGTCTTGGTGAGTTCCTGCACCTCGTCGTCGGACAGCGCGTCCACATCGAGGTTCTTGGCCCGGTCATGGTAGTGGTTCATCTCGGCGTAGAGCGCCTTGGACGAGGGGTGTTCAGCGTTCAGCACGTCGAGGGGGCGGTTTTCCCTGGCCATTCTCAGGAAATAGGCCCGGATCTGGGTGGGGCTGAGCGTAAACTTGGTGGTGTAGTGGAGCACCCTGCGCAGATCTTCCGGGGGATCTTCTTTCTTGCCGTTGATGTACACGGCACCGTCTTTAATGTGGACCCTTTCTCCGGGCAGCCCTATGACGCGCTTGATGAGCACGGGATGCTTCGATTTGGGGTCCACCGACTTGAACACGACGATGTCCCAGCGTTTGGGCTTTTCTCCCTCCCAGATCCGGACCTTGGTGAAGGGGATGCGGGGGCCGAAAACCCACTTGTTCACAATGACCCGGTCACCATGGAGAAAGCGCGGGTTGCCGATCAGGGTGGGTTCCATGGAGCCGGACGGGATGGTGTACTGGTCCACGAAGCAGCCCTTGATGAGCAGCACGGTGCCGATGAGAGCGATCCAGGAGAAGAGATTGTGCCAAGTCCAGGGGCCTGTGAGCGACTGGATTGCCCGCGCCCATGCGGGTGGGCCGGATTCGTTGGGGTCGGGATAGCCGGGGATGGGTTCGGACGAAGGCGAAGGCGAAGGCGTGGCAGGCGGGACGCCTGCGGTACCGGGGGACGGGGCAGGCGGGTTCCCGCCTTCGCGGGAATGACAGCCTGCGGTACTGGGGGTATCCACGGTTAGGCCCCGTCTTCCTCGGTCACGCGGAGCAGTGCCATGAAGGCCTCCTGCGGCACCTCCACCGAGCCGATCTGCTTCATGCGCTTCTTGCCTTCCTTCTGCTTTTCGAGCAGTTTGCGCTTGCGTGTGATGTCGCCGCCGTAGCACTTGGCGGTGACGTTCTTGCGCATGGCCTTCACGGTCTCGCGCACGATAATTTTCGCCCCGATGGAGGCCTGAATGGCCACCTCGTACTGCTGTCGCGGGATGAGCTTGCGCAGTTTGGCGGCCAGCGCCTTGCCCAGTCGGACCGCGCTCTCGCGGTGCACGATGGTGGACAGCGCGTCCACCACGTCGCCGTTGAGCATGATATCCAGCTTGACCATGTCGCCGGGGCGGTAGCCGATGAGGCGGTATTCAAGCGAGCCGTAGCCGCGGGTGTAGCTCTTGAGCTTGTCGTAGAAGTCAATGACGATTTCGGACAGCGGCATCTGATAGACCGCCATGCAACGGCGCCCGTCTATGTAGTCCACGCGCACGTGGATGCCGCGCTTCTTCTTGCACAGGTCAATGACGGTACTCAGGTAGGGCGTCGGGCAGAGGATGTCCGCCTCGATGTAGGGTTCCTCGATGGTGGTGATTTCGCCCGTCGGGGGCATCTGGGACGCCTTCTCGATGACCAGTTCCGTGCCGTCGGCCTTGAGAATATGATAGGCCACGTTGGGCATGGTCGTGACGAGGTTGAGGTTGAACTCGCGCTCCAGCCGCTCCTGGATGATCTCCATGTGGAGCAGGCCCAGGAAGCCGAGCCGGAAGCCCAGGCCCAGCGCGTCGCTGCTGTCGGCGTGGTACTGGAACGAGGCGTCGTTCAGGTGCAGCTTGTCGAGCGCGTCCCGCAGTTCCTCGTAGTCCGTGGAGATCGCGGGATACATGCCGCAGAACACGACCGGCTTGATCTCGGCATAGCCCGGCAGCGGCTCGGGCGCGGGACGGTCCACGTCAATCACCGTGTCGCCAACGCGGGTTTCGTCGAGCATCTTGATGTTGCAGATGAGGTAGCCCACCTCGCCCGCGCCCAGTTCATCCCGCGGCACGGCCTCGGGCTTGAAGGTGCCCACCTCGACCACGTCGTACTTGGTCCCGACGGACGTGAGCATGACGCGCTGGCCGCGGTACAGCCGCCCGTCCACCACGCGCAGGTAGATGATCACGCCGCGGTAGGTGTTGTACACCGCGTCGAAAATGAGCGCGCGCAGCGGCGCGTCCGGATCGCCCTTGGGCGGCGGAACGCGCTGGACGATGGCTTCCAGCACCTCCCTGGTGCCGATGCCCGACTTGGCGCTGGCCAGGATGGCGTCGTCGGCCGGGAGGCCGACCACGTCCTCGATCTGGTGCCGGGCGTCGTCCACGTCCGCCGCGGGCAGGTCAATCTTGTTGATGACGGGGATAATCTCAAGATTTTGCTCGACAGCCTTGTAGGCGTGGGCGAGGGTCTGCGCCTCGACGCCCTGGGCCGCGTCCACGAGCAGGAGCGCGCCCTCGCAGGCGGCCATCGCGCGGGAAACCTCGTAGGAGAAGTCCACGTGGCCCGGCGTGTCAATCAGGTTCAGCTCGTAGGTCTTGCCGTCGTCGGCGGTGTATTCCATGCGCACGGCGACGGACTTGATGGTGATGCCGCGCTCGCGTTCGATGTCCATGGTGTCGAGCGTCTGCTCTTTCAGGTTGCGGTCGTCTATGGTGTGCGTGTACTGCAAAAGACGGTCCGCCAGCGTTGACTTGCCGTGGTCAATGTGGGCGATGATGCAGAAGTTTCGTATCAGTTCGCGGGGTACGCTCATTTTGTTCCCGTGTGCGCCCCGGGGCGCGTTATGTTCTTGCTCTTGCTCTTTATCCTGCTCTTAATCTTGTTTTGTTTCAGAACTTGGAGCAAGCGCAAGATTAAGAGCAAGAGCAAGAAGAAACCGCGTTCTCAGTCAAACATCTGCCGGATCACGCGGACACTCCGAAAGTCCGACTCAAGCTGCCGCGCGGCAAAGCCCGCCAGCAGATTGAAGATCTCATCCGAGGCGTCCGCCGCGGGCGGCGTTTCACACTCGGCCATCTCCATCAGCGCGCCGCGCGTCGCCGCGGACAGCCGCCGGTCACCCATCTTCTCCGCCAGTCCGTGGGCAAATGAAAACCAGTGCGCCGCCTCGGGCGGCGCGCCCGTGTCCGCGCAGGCCGTCAGTTCCGGCGCATGGCCCGTCTCGCACAGCAGGCCGTGGGCCTGAAGCGCGGTCCATGCCCTTGGCGTCGCCTCAACGGTCATGTAGCCGTCCAGCGCGTCCACAAGCCGGGCGTACATCCCGTGCGCCGCATCGTTCTCGCTCACCGCCCGCAGGCAGATTTCCAACACGAACG
>CALDSM010000155.1 GCA_937923585.1 uncultured bacterium | reverse complement strand
CCGTCTACGCCGACGGGCAGAGAATCGCCAGCCTTTACGGAACCCAGGCGGAAATTTCCGCACAGTTTCTGACCATGCTGGAGCAGTACGTCCAAGAGCACTGCCAGAAGAACGAGTAGAAAGTCCGAACGCATGAAGGCCTACAGGAATGTCTGCCCTCATTCTTTTGCTGGTTCCACTCTCCCTGTCTGTTCCCGTGTACTTCAGTGTGTTCCTTGGTTGCAAGCCGTCCCCTTACTTCCGGTCCGAAAGCGGACTTTCTTTTGCGGAAACAAAGGAGGTGATGGCATACTGGTTTCACAGGGGAAATAGTCCACCTGTGAACGCCCATGGGGCAGAGAAGGGAAGTGCGGCCATGAAGATGACGAACCAGGCAATTCAGCATTGGGGTGCGTCTTTCTTGTGTCTTTCTGTAGTGCCAGTGCTGATGGCGGTAACCGCGGGTGCAGAAGGTGACACAAAGTCCTTTTACATTCCCGTCGGCATGGTGTGGGGTGTAAATGAGGGTGGTGCCATATCATTCCGCGACTATGATTTCTCAGCCGATGCGTATTTGAAGTGTGCCGTTGTTCAATTGGAGGGGGTGAAAGATATCCCGCCGTCGTTGGACAGCACTTCCCTGTCAGTTGTTCGAGCTTACGCTGCCGCGCTTGAAAAAAGGGATTATGACGGACAGTTGAATGCCTGCTATCCGGCAAGCGTGTTTCAGAAAGAACGGACAGAAAAAAAGAACTTGTACAAGCAGACGTTGGATTTCTGGAGCGCTCGCTTCAAGAGCGGTCTGCCAATTACGATTTCGTATGGGCTCCTCTGCGGCGAGTCTATCTTCTACCTGATGACCCAAAGGGAAACGGGTGCACCCGGCGAACTGAACCACATTGAAGTTGTGGAGACGAAGCCTTGTTCCCTCAATGAGTGGCGATGCGCCGTCGGCGAGTTCTCCAACGGCAAGAACATGGTGATAGCATCATTATTCGGATGCGCCGCCAACACTCCCAAGCAGAAACTGGACGGAGGGAAGAAATATGCTGAGATTCCTGTGATCGAAGGAAAGGGCGGCAAGGGGAATGTGGCACTTGTAGTGCCCACGGAACAGAATGTCGCAAACGCCGAGATCGTCAAGGCGGGTTGTGCCGCGTCGAACCGTCTGGCAGCCTGGATGGAGCGCATCGGCGACAAGGGAAAGGTTGAGGATGCCGACATCAGCGAACTGAAAGGATTGTGCTCCCCCGATTCTTTCAAGACGCTCAACATGTACATGGACGGGATGAAGAGAATGGGAACGGACAAGAACCCGGCAATGTTCAAGGGTTCGTGGGACATGTATGCAGGCATGTACAGGGTTGGCAAGGACAAATGTATAGCCGTTCCGGCAGGCAAAGCGGTCATCTTGTGGGTGATGAACGACCTGAGGACGCTTCGTCAGATCACGGTAAAGAAGGAAACGGACACATACATCGTCTGTGAGATCGGAGGAGAAAGGAATGGCTTGGCTGATTTCTGGGGTGATAGCAAGGTCGAAGAAAGTGTGAGCGCCTTTATTGAGAATAGCGGCATAACCTTCACTCCATGAGGAGTGCGCAAGCTGGCTCGAATTCGATGCCTTCTCTGTCCCTCTCGGTTTATGTCCCTCTCGATTCAATGAGCCGCCGAGCGCATGTGTGCTATCCTTCGCAATTGCGGCGCAAGGCCGCTGCAATGGACCTCCAATCACCCGGAGTATGACCGCCATGAAACCGTACCGCGACATCCTGCATCTGGTCGAATCAACCCCCTTTGTGGACACCCACGAGCATCTGTGGGAGGAACAGCACCGCGTGGACGCCCTGAAAAAGGGCAAGGACGGCGGCCTGTGGCCGACGGACGTTTCCATGCTGCTGGGCCACTATGTGGATTCCGACCTGATCGTCGCCGGGCTGCCGCCCAAAGACATGGAGAAGATCAAGGGCTGGGACTTGAGCCCCAAAGAGAAATGGGCGCTGGTGGAGCCCTACTACAAACGGTCGCGCAACACGGGCTACCTTCGCTGCCTGCGCGAGTCGGTGCGCCGTCTGTACGGCGAACGCGACCTCACCGCGGACAATGTGGAAAAGATTACCGACCGGATCCGCGACGGTGTCCATCCGGGCTTCTACGAGGCCATTCTCTGCGATGTGGCGCACATCGAATACTGCCACGTGAACGGTCTGGAGGGTTCGATTCTTACGGAAACGGCCAACCCGGAACTGCTCGCGCAGGATCTGAGTTTCGTGGCGTTCTGCGGGCCGAGCAATGTGGAGGGCCTGGGGAAGGCCGCGGGTATAGAACCGGACTCGCTCGAACACTGGCACGACATCATTGACTGGCATTTTGAGAAGTACGGGCCGCGCGCGATTGCGCTGAAGAATCAAATGGCCTACGGGCGCCGCCTCGATTTCGAAATGGTGTCCGCCAGGGACGCCGCACCGCTGTTCAAAAGGCACATCAAGGACGACAAGGACCTCCCCGACGCCGAGGAGAAGGCGCTTCAGGATCATCTGTTCCACTACTGCATGCACAAGGCCAAGGAATACAACCTTGTCGTGAAGCTGCACACGGGCTATTACGCGGGTCAGGGCGGCATGCCGATGCACCGGGTCGCCGCAAACGCCGGCGACGTGTGCGAACTGCTCCGGGCGCACCGGGATGTGCGCTTTGATTTCTTCCACATCGGGTATCCCTGCCAAAACGAATTCATCGCCATTGCCAAGCACTGGCCCAACGCCTACCTGGACATGTGCTGGGCGTGGATCATCAACCCCGCCGCTTCGGTGGCCTTCCTCAAGGAGTACCTGATGGCTGTGCCCGCGAACAAGATATTCACCTTCGGCGGCGATTTCATGCCCGTCGAGATGGTGCCCGGCCATGCGGCCATTGCCCGCCAGGGCATCGCCCAGGCGATCACCGAACTCGTGGACGAAGGCTGGATGGACGAGGCCGACGTGCCCGACATCGTGGACCGCATCATGCGCGGGAACGCCCACGAGGTCTTTGACCAGCCGGGAAAACTGAAGGCATGGCGCGCGGCGGGGACGGCGGTGTCCAAATGAACCTCCGCAAAGCAATTGAAGACCTGCTGCCGCTCGTCGAGAAGCCGTCCCGTTACCTGGGCACCGAATGGAACACAGTCCGCAAAGACCCCGACGCGGTGCGACTGCGCCTGTGCCTGTTCTTTCCCGACTTGTATGAATTGGGCTTGGGCAATCTCGGCCTGCACATTCTCTATGCTGCCTTGAACGGCATGGACGGCGTGTGGGCCGAACGCGCCTACACGCCCGCGCCGGACATGGAGAAGCTGCTGCGCGAGCGCGGCCTGCCGTTGTTCATGCATGAGTCGCATGATCCGGTGGCTTCGGCGGATGCGGTCGGCTTTTCGCTCCAGTCCGAACTCACTTTCGTCAACGTGCTGAACGCGATGGACCTGGCCGGATTTCCCGTCCGGTCCGCCGATCGCGGCGAAGACGCACCGCTCTTTTTCGCGGGCGGTCCCGCCGCATACAACCCGGAGCCGCTGGCGCCGTTCCTCGACTTCTTTGTGATCGGCGATGGTGAAGAAGCCGTTGCGGACATTGCGAACGCGCTGCTGCCCCTGCGCGGCGCGCCGCGCGCAAAACGGCTGGAGGCGGTCTTCGCAATCCCCGGTGTCTATGTGCCCGCGCTGCACCCGGTGAAAATGGTGGACGGCGTGCCCATGGCCGACCCGTGCGTGCGTGTCACGCGCCGCGTTGCGCGCGACCTCGACGCCACGGCCTTTCCCGCGCGGCCCATCGTCCCCTTCACGCAGTTGGTGCATGACGGCGCGGGCGTCGAGGTGCTGCGCGGATGCACGCAGGGCTGCCGCTTCTGCCATGCCGGCATGGTGAACCGTCCCGTGCGCGAACGCACGGTGGAGACGGTGGGCGGCCTGCTCAATGCCGCGCTGGACAGTTCCGGTCTCGACGCGGCAACGCTGGTGTCTCTCTCCACCTGCGACCATTCGCGCGCGGGCGCGCTTGTGCGCCGCGCGGCGGAAATGGCACATCCGCGCGGCGTGTCTGTTTCCCTGCCGTCGCTGCGCCTGGACTCGTTTTCTGTCGAACTGGCCGACCTCGTGTCGGGTGTACGGCGCAGCGGGCTCACCTTTGCGCCGGAGGCGGCCACGCCCCGGCTGCGCGCGGTCATCAACAAGGCCATTCCCGACGAGGAGCTTATCGGCATGGCCGAAGAGGCGTTCCGCCGCGGCTGGGAGCATGTGAAGACGTACTTCATGATTGGCCTGCCGACCGAACGCGACGAGGATGTGCAGGCCATTGCGGACCTGTGCCTGCGCACGCTGGAGGCCGGGCGGCGCATCCGGCACGGCGCGATGGTGCGCACGGGCGTGTCCACCTTCGTGCCCAAGGCGCACACGCCCTTCCAGTGGGCGCGCCAGATTTCCATCGAAGAGACCGTGGCGAAGCAGCGCATGCTCGCGGACACGTTCCGCCCGAACCGCGGCATCAAGTTCGGCCGCCACAATCCGGCGGCGTCCTTCATCGAGGGGCTCATCAGCCGCGGCGACCGGCGCGCCGCCGGCCTTATCGAGCGCGCGTGGCGGCTCGGCGCGGGATTTGAGACCTGGGACGAGAAACTCGACATCACGCCGTGGATGAAGGCCGTTGAGGAAACGGGGTTCGACGCAGAGGCGGCACTGCGCGCGCGGACGCCCGGCGAACGGCTGCCCTGGGACCACATTGACACGCTGGTGGACCGCGGCTGGCTGATTGGAGAATGGCGCCGCGCACAGGCGCTCGAAACCGCGCGCGATTGCCGCCAGGGTACGTGCAACCTGTGCGGTGTGAACCGCAGTGATGCGGAACTGTGCGGCGAGATGCTGCGGCGCAGCGCGGCGGGCCGCGCAGAACGGGCCGCCGCCGAGGCGGTTGTGGGCGGCGTTTTGTTGGAAACACCCCACGCCGAGCCGGCGCAGCGCGTGCGCTTTCGCATTGGCCGCACCGGCGTCACGCGCTTTCTGAGCCACCTGGAAACCGCCGAGGCCTGGATACGGGGCCTGCGCCGCACCCATGCGCCGCTGGCCTTCTCGCAGGGATTTCACGCGCACGCCAAGGTCACTTTCGCCACGGCGGCGCCGTTGGGCGAGGAGAATACGGGCGACTGGATGGATGTGATGCTGGCGGGCCACGTCAGCCCCGCCGCGCTGTGCGCGCGCCTGGCCGACTGTGTGCCCCAGGGGCTGCATGTCTATGAGGCGTTTGAAGTGCCGCTCCGCGGCGACTCGCTCATGGCCAGCGTCGTCGGGTTTGACTACGAACTGCATGCGCCGGGCGACGCGGATGCGCTGGCCGCGCGGGCGGCGGCGATCATGGCCGCCGGGGAAGTGCTGCTGGATCGCACCGTGAAGAGCCGCAGTTCCGAAGGCGGGCGCAAGCAGATCTCCCTCGATCTGCGGCCGCTCATCAGCGAGCTGTCCGGTGCGGGGACGGATGATGACGGTGACGTCGTGATTCGCTTTTCAACGCGCCTGCACGACGACCGTCTGGCCAAACCCAAGGAAATCGTCGCCCTGCTCGGGCTGGACCCGGCCCGCACGCGTGTGGTGCGGACCGCGACGCTGCTGAGGGAGACTGCTCCAAAGTCCGCATCCGGATAGGCGTTCCGCGCGCGGAACGCCGAATGAAGGAAACAGGCGCAAATGGCCACGCGAAGAGACTTCATCAAATCGGCATCACTGCTTTGCGCGGGAGGCGCCGGCGCCGTGTCCGGGGCGGAAACCGGGCAGCAAGGCATCCGCGAAATCACCTGGCGCGATGACGTTCCCCTGCGCCATGAATGCGACGTGGCCGTCGTGGGCGGGGGGATTGCAGGCGTGTCCGCCGCAATGTCCGCCGCAAAATCGGGCGCGCGCGTGCTCCTGATAGAGGATTACGCCGTGGTCGGGGGCAACGCCACGATTGGCGGCGTCAACGGCTTCTGCGGTGAGACCGCCGGCCAGGGCGAGGCGTTCGATGCCATCGTGGAGGCCATGCAGGCGTTTCACGCCATCGCGCCCTACAAGCCCTATCCCGAGGCGGACAACCGGAAGTTCGACCATGAAATCCTTGCGGTCGTCCTGCAGGAACTCCTGCTGCGCAGGGGCGTGAAACTGCTGCTGCACACCTGTTTTGTGGATGCACGCGCGCGGGGCGGACGGGTGCGGGAAATCATGGTGTGCGGCCCTTCGGGTCCGGAAATCATCCGCGCGAAACAATATGTGGACACGACCGGCGAGGCGCTGCTCGCGCATCAGGCCGGCTTTGCCACGGTTAAGGGACGGCCCGGCGATGGGCGCCAACTGCCCATGTCGCTCATGTTCTTCGTGCGCGAGGTGGCCGCGGAAAACGCGGCGCCGCAGGTGCCGGAGGGATGGTTTGAGCCCATCCCTGCAAAGGACGACCTGCCCATGACCAGCATCTCACCCGCCGGGCCGGGTCGGTTCGGGATCAAGATCAAGATCCCCAAGTTCGACGCCACCGATACGGAATCGCTCACCGCCGCCGAGATTCAGGCACGCCGCCGGATGATGGCGGTGCTGGACTACCACCAGCGTGTGGAGAAAAAGCCCTGGGTGCTCGATGCCTGCTCGCCGCGCATCGGCATCCGCGAGGGCCGCCGTGTGGTGGGGGAACATGCGCTGACCGTGGATGAGTTGCGCGCGGGCCAGACCTTTGAGGACGCCATCGCGCGCGGCGTTTACTATCTGGACGGCCACAATCCCGACGATGACAAGCGCACCTACATACTGCCTCCCGAACAGCGCCAGGTGCCGCCCTACCAGATTCCGTTCCGGAGCCTCGTGCCGAAGGGTGCCAAGAACCTGCTGGCGGCGGGCCGCTGCCTGTCGGCGGACCAACTGGCCCTGTCCTCCGCGCGGGTCATGACCACCTGCTCCATGACCGGCCAGGCGGCGGGCATCGCCGCGGCCCTGTGCGCCGCCCGCGGATGCGCCTTGCCGGACTTGCACCCGACCGAAGTTACAAAGATTATTCACGACCGCGGCGCGCGGCTCGACCTGTGAAAATGGACAGGTCGCATATCAAGCGGACAGGGGAAGGCTGAACCACGAAGCCGCGAAGAGCACGAAGGAAGAGTCTCAGAGAACCATGCGCTCCAGGCCGTCTACAAGGCGCGCTTCATTAAAGTTGATGAGCAAACCGACACGCTTGCCCGTTAGTTTCAGGTATGTAAGCAACTGGGCGCGGTGAATGGGCAGGATCTTTTCCACGCACTTCAATTCAACAATCAGTTCATCCTCCACCAGCAAGTCGAGTCGGTACCCGCAGTCCAGCGAAACGCCCTTGTAGGCCAGGGGCAGAGGCGTCTCCGTTTCATGCTGCAATCCCGCGAGAGTCAACTCGTGCGAAAGACACCGCAGACAAGCCGATTCCAACAGTCCAGGACCAAGATGGCGGTGCACCTCAATGGCGCAGCCAATGACCCGGTTTGAAAGCACATCGAATTCCATGTCTCTTCCCCCATTTGTCTTGATTTGAACCACGAAGACACGAAGAATACCAATGAAGCAACGCCAGGAATCTGACAAACCGTTTGAGTGAAAGGCACGGATTCCTCCTGTGTCTCTTCTGGCCAACTCACCGCCGCTTTGTCAGGTATTTGTTTTCTTTCTCCTTCGTGTTCTTCGCGGCTTCGTGGTTCAAACCATGTATTTGCCCGACTCGATGTCGGCGATGAGCCCCTTGATGAGTTCCACGCTTTCCGGCGGGAAGTGCCACTGCTCGATCTGGCGCTCCGAGATGAGGTCGTACATCTGCGGCAGCACGAGCATGTCCCGCGCCATTTCACTGGTAAGTGACCGCGCCACAAACCCGTCCTCGTCGAAGGTGTCAAAGAAGCTCTGGAGCCCGCGCTCCTCGCTGCCGCCCACTGCGCCGAAGTCCTGCCCGTAGATGTGCAGCGAGCACGCATAGTCCGCATAGCTGCCCACGCGCACCGGCTTGCCGCCTTTCGCCTCAATCTCCTTCGCCAGCACCTGCATCAGGAAGGTGATCGCGATCAGGTTGTCGCCCCACGCCTTGTACAGGTCGCGCGAGCGCCAGGTCGTGTTCATGTTCAGCACGAGATTGCCGTCAGCGTCCTCGGGGCAACGCAACTGCACCTCACGCAGGCAGGGAATGTCTTCTTTCAGGTAGGGGTCGAGGTTCGGCACGGACGTGGTGGCAATGGCGCGCCGTGAATAGGGCGTCTGCACCACCCGCTCCACCGCCAGCGCCATCTGGTCCACGACCGACCCGCCCGCGTCGGGATGGGCAAAGAGCCGCTGGTGGTAGGTGTAGGGCCATTCCTGCGCGGAAAACTCGCCATGCACGGCCTGCTCCAATTGATCGAACGGTACCACGCGGTAGTCCTTGGCGCCCATGATCTCGGCGATATAGGTCCCGATCTCGCAGAAGGAAATGGGCGAGTAACGCGGCTGCGCAAAGGGATCCTTCACCTCAATGAGCACCCGCGCGTCCCGGCTCGGCGGATCAATGTACTTTCCCGAACCGTCCTTGCGGTCATACTCGGTGCGGATCGCGAGTCCGTTCTCCCAAACCGCCTTGATCGCCCGGTAATAGGCCTGGGGAATGCAGTCGCCCACCACATGCAGGGTTGGAATGCGGCCGTCGCTCATGGAATGCCTCCTTATTGCCGGTTTGCGCGCCCAATGACCCGCGCATGGTATGCCACCGGCCCGCCGCGCTGCAAACCGCGGACCGGAAATGCCCGGCGTCGCCCCGCTGAGCGCCCCGGCACACAAGGACGCCGTCATCCTCCTGCCGTCTTCCTCTGCTACGGGGACGAGGCGGTGTGCAAAGAGCGGGAGGGGCTGCTCCTTTCGCGCGGGGCATTCAGGGAAGACAGAGTCTCTTGCACTGGAAACTGCCGCGAAGTGTGCGACGCATCCCTGAAGAAGGAGTTCTTTGCCGTTCTCCATGACCATTCCGGAAAGACTACTGCTATTTCGGGTGGACGCAACACGGTGAAATGAGAATCGGTCCGCGCTTCATCTCCGGTGCGGCGACCGGGCGGCCCGCCGCAAGTCCGTTTTCAGGCATCCGGCACCCTCCGGCGGACAAGAGAACCGGGAGGATTCTCACAGCGGAGAATCCTCCCGGGAGGAAGTTCCAAGAAGCGCCAGGACTTTTTCGCGGCCTGCCAGCGGGCCGTCAGGGCTTCGGCAAGCGGACCGGTCGGAAGTCAATCAGGCATGGAATCAATTGCCTGTTCCAAACGAACCCATCAAGGCCGCGTAAAGGGGGCTTGCCGGCCACACGCCGGGGTATTTGATGAACTCAACATGTCCATCCATATAGAGGGCATTGACGCCGCCCGGAACATGGTTGAACCCCTTCTTGTCGGACATGCTGGCGGAAATGCTGTCGTTCGTCACGGTCAGCGTGCTTGCCGCCATGTTGGCGCCGCCCGGATTGTTGATGTCGGTGATGAAGAACCGCTCGATGCCTTCCTTGAGACGGTAGATGGTCAGGGTGGAGTTCGGGATGTCCGGCTTGATGTCGTCATCAACCACGTTGGGATCCGGGCTTGTAACGCGATTGGCAAGGTCGAGCAGGACCGCATTCAGGTTGGCCACAAGATTGGGGTCAATGCCCGGTTTGCTGGAGAAATAGGCCGACATCTCGGCGAAGAGGGCCGTGCCGCCGATGGAGGTGAATTTGTGCGGGTCATCCGTGATGCCGGGGATGTTCAGCGCCCATCCCATGTAGGAATAGTTGCAGGTGAGGATGTTGGCCTCGCAGGGGAAGAACAGCTTGGCTGCATCCACCGGAGCCGGAGTGTATCCGGTGCCATTCCAAAGCTGTCCGCCATAGGTCTGGAGATTGGCGTCGGAGACATCCACGAAAGTGTTTTCCACTCCCTTGTTTCCCGGGGCGGACGGGCAAAGCAGAATGGCGGGGTCGGTCAGGTACTCGGGATAGACGGCCAGGGTGTTGATGCAGAACTGCTTGTTTATGTTGGTTCCGTTGGTGTCCGGAAAACAGTTGAACACCTTGATGGTCGGAAAAGAGCCGCTTGCCTCGTTCGCGTACATCTTGCACACGAGGCCCATCTGTTTGAGATTGTTCTGGCAGCTTGACCTGCGGGCGGCCTCGCGGGCGCGTGCAAGTGCCGGCAGCAGAATGGCTGCCAGGATGCCAATGATCGCGATGACCACCAGCAGTTCAATCAGGGTGAATCCGGTGCGTTTGTGTTTCATGACGCGTTTCCTGTCGTTGAATGTTTGAATAGTCCTGAACCGCCTCCGAATGCTGCCCGTTGTGCGACCTTCATCGCACCTTCCCTTACTGGACGGCATTCGTGCGCCAGCGCGAGTTTAACATAGAATTGTCAGTTTCGCAACAGATTTCTTTGGATAAGGCTGCGCATTGCATGAAAGTCCCGACTGGGCGTGGGACTGCGGCCGGGGTGGGCTCGCACACCGGCGGGATGTTTTGCTACACTCACCAGCCATGGCTTCTCTCGACACCAAACCCGTTATCATCCAAAGTGACCGAAGCATTCTGCTCGAAACCGACGGTCCCGCCTTCGAGGACGCGCGGGATTGCCTTGCGGGATTTGCGGAGCTGGTCAAATCGCCGGAGCACATCCATACCTATCGGCTCACGGCGCTTTCCCTGTGGAATGCCGCGGCAACGGGCCTCACGGCGGCGGAGATTATTGAGGGGCTGGAGAAGTACACCAAGTACGAAATTCCACAAAATATCTACACCGAAGTGCGGGACACGGTCGCGCGGTACGGACGGCTCAAACTGTACCGGGGCGTGGACGGCAAACTGGTCATCGAGTCGGACGACACGATGCTCATTGTCGAACTCCTGCACCAGAAGCTCCTCCAGCCCTACATACTCGGCTCTCCCGACGGAAAGCGCATCTTCATCAAGCCCGAAGAACGGGGCAATGTGAAATGCGCCATGGTCAAAATCGGTTTTCCGGTGGAGGACCTTGCGGGTTACGTGGAGGGCGCGCCGCTGGAGGTGAGTCTTCGCGAACAATGCCTGACCGGTCGCCCCTTCGGCCTGCGCAAGTACCAGAACGAGTCGGTGGACGCATTCCACGCCAGCGGGTCAAAC
>CALDSM010000154.1 GCA_937923585.1 uncultured bacterium | reverse complement strand
AACACTTCGTCGAGGTTCACGGAAAACGGCAGGTATCCACCCGCATGCCGCAGGCATCGACATAGGCGCCAGGAAACACTTCGGCGCCGTGGGGGACGGTCTGGACACCCAGCCCGTCCGAAGCTTCGGATGCACGACGCCTGACCTCAGGGCGATGGCTGGCTGGCTGCGGGAATGCGGCGTCACGACGGCGGCTTTGGAATCGACAGGCGTCTACTGGGTGCCCGCCGCATCCGTCCTGGAGGAGTCTGGTATTGAAGTCTATCTTGTGGACGCGCGACAGGCCCGCAACATCCCCGGGCGCAAGAGCGATGTCCAGGACTGCCAATGGCTCCAGCAACTGCACCGTTTTGGCCTGCTTGCCCGCGCCTTCCGTCCCGCCGTGGAAATCCAGCCTCTGCGCGCGCTTTGGCGGCACCGCCGCAGACTGGTCGAGAGCTGTTCCGAACAGATTCACCTGATGCACAAGTCGCTTGAGCAGATGAACCTGCAGCTTCACAAGGTCCTTTCCGACGTGACCGGCCACACGGGGATGCAGATTCTGCGCGCAATCGTCGCCGGAGAGCGGGAACCGCTTGTCCTGGTGCGCCTGTGCCATCCCCTGTGCAAGAGGCCCAAGGAAGAATTCGTACATGCCCTCACGGGGCATTACCGCCCGGAGCAGATGTTCATGCTCGCCCAGTCAATGCAGGCATACGACTTCTATCAGAGCCAGCTCGCCGCATGCGATGCGGAGTTGGAGCGGGTTCTCGGCGCCATGCCCCAAAAAGCCCGGAGGCAAGACCTGGCACAGCAGCCCGACGGCAAACGCCGGGACACCAAGCCCCGAAAGAATCAGCCCCGTTTCGACCTGCGCGCCGAACTCTTCGCACTTACCGGGGTTGACCTCACCCAGATTGAGGGCATCGACGCGCTCACCGCGTTCACCGTCGTTTCCGAACAGGGCACGGACATGAGCCGCTTCCCCACCGAGAAACACTTTGCCTCCCACTTGGGCCTGTGTCCCAACCACCTCATCACCGGCGGACGCATAAAGAAACGCTCCACCCGCAAAGTCGTATCACGCGCCGCCACGGCACTGCGCGTCGCCGCCCAATCCCTGCGCCGAAGCAAGTCCGCCCTCGGCGCGTTCCATCGCCGCATGCTCGCCAAACTCGGCGCTCCAAAAGCAATCACCGCAACTGCCCACAAGCTCGCCAAGCTCATATACCGCCTGCTCAAGTATGGAGAAACCTACGTCAAACAAGGCCAGGAAGAGTTTGAGGCCATGCACAGGAAAATCCGGACGAAACTCCTCGTAAGGCAAGCAAAAGAAATAGGTTGTGGAATTGTCGAAGTTGAGACCGGCGTGTTACTTTCTTAGCAGCGAAGCGAGCCAATCTCGTGTTCGCTGCGGCTCAGACCTTGGGCGCTGGTTCCAAGAGATTGCTTCGCTTCGCTCGCAATGACGAGGTCGTTATTAGTCTTGAGATTAGGTGGGAATGCATAGTGTGAATTCGTATCAGGTGCCCCTCAAACGGCCTCGACCACGGTTGCGATGCCCAGACCGCCGCCGCCGCAGATCATCTGCACACCCCATTTTCCGCCGGTACGCTTCAGATGGCGGACCATCTCGCCAAAGTAGAGGCAGCCGGATGCGCCGATGGGATGGCCGAGCGCAATGGCGCCGCCGGTGGGGTTGACGCGGGGATCGTCGTAGGCGTAGCCGAGGGCGTTCGCGAACGCCAGGCAGGGCGTCGCAAAGGCCTCGTTGGGCTCGATGACATCCATGTCGTCCATGGTTTTGCCGCAGCGCGCCAGTGCCTTCCTGACTGCGGGGATGGGGGCCAGCAGCATGGGCACGGGCTCGCCGCCGGCGACCGCCATGGCGCGTATCACGCACAACGGTTCGAGACCGAGCGCTTCGGCCTTGTCGGCGCTCATCAGCAGCACCGCCGCCGCGCCGTCCACGATCTGCGAGGAATTCCCCGGCGTGACGCATCCTCCGTCGGGTTTGAACGGTGTCGGAAGCTGTTTCAGTTTCGCGAAATAACCGTCCGGATCATCCAGTGCGCTGTCCCGGATTACCTCATCCACGGTCGCGTGGCATTCTTTACCCTCCCAAGTGAACGTGAACGGAACAATGTTGTCGTACCAGCCGTTCCGTCTTGCCTGCGCCGCCTTCCTCATGCTCCATGCGCCGAACTGATCGAGCTGCTCGCGCGTGTGGCCCTCGTCCTCCGAGATCATTTCCGCGCAGGCACCCTGCGCCAGATTCATGCCAATTTCGTCCAGCCGGGTGGAGAACCGGACCGGCATGCCGGCCTTGGCGGCCACCGTCACATCCGACCAGATGGCGTAGTGCGACATCAGCTCGACGCCCGCCGCGATCACCACGTCACCGTTGCCGGTTTGGATCGTTTGCGCGCCGAAATTGATCGCCTTCAGCCCGGCATTGCAGAACTGGTTCACGGTGCAGGCACAGGCTTCCTCGGGAATACCCGCGAGCAGGGTGGCGAAGCGGGCGATGTCGGCCCCCTGTTCCCCAATCTGGCTGAGACAGCCGACAATGACATCCTCGATGTCGTGCTCATCAAATTTGGGGCTCTTTGCCTTGACTCGGTCCAGCAGCCCCCGCATCGTGTTGGCGAGCAGATCCTGCGCCGACGCCTGGCACAGTTGCCCGCCCTTTTCCATGCCTGAAACGCCCGACTTGCCAATGGCGCTCCGCACCACATCCACTACAACCACGTCCCGCAGCATTGCCATGACAGTACCTTTCCCTTTGCTTCTCTGGGTGGCCAGACCGCTTCGAGATATTAGCACTTTGCTCTGGTCCCACTAAACAAGGATTGAACAAGATATATGCGGAAAGGCTTCAAGAAACGTTGAAAAATGACGCTCCTAAGTGTACTATTACGGCCCGATCCCACTCTAGCACTTGGTGTTCGCCCGGGGTGACCAGGAAAGTAGGGCCGTTTCCCGTCGTCCGATGGGAGGGACCCCTCCGGCAAGTCGCAACTTTTCCCTCAATTACCGCCGATTATGGCTTGGCCAAAATGAAGCAGCCCGACCTTGAAAGACAGTACCGACACGCGCTTAACCTCGTGCGGAAAGCGGACTTTGCCAAAGCGCTTGAGCAGTTGGAGAGCGTGAATGAGGCCGTGCCCGGTGACCACCGGCTGGTCTACGGGCGGGCCATGTGTCTCTTCATGCTGGGCCGCGCGCGGGAAGCGGAACCCCTGTGCGCCCGGTTGAGATTGGAGTTCAGGGACCACCGGGGTGACCGCCTGCAGGCAGCCTTCCTTGGCGCAGTTGGCGAGACACTTGCCGCAGGTGCGTCGCTTGCCGTTTCGCAGGCCCCAACCCGGCGCCGCAGATGGCCGTTCGTCCTGGCCTTCGCCGCAATAGTCTTGGTCAATGCCAGCCTGTGGCTGGCACAGCCCGTGCTCGCGCGCTTGCAGATGGAAGGCGGCCCGCTGCCCAGTATTGACGCCGGGCAGTCACCTGCGGCGTTTGTGGCCGAGAACACGAAGGCGGTCAACGCGCTCGCAGAGACGCTTCCGCCGCCGCCATCGGTTGCCCATGCGACCCAAACCGAAGCCGCTCCCGACGACCCCACGGGACAGTCCAAGAAGAACTTCCCGGCTCCCTCCGCAACTCCTGAAAGCACGCAGCAGGAGCCGGAAAGCGGGGCCACGAAAGCACCTCCCCTCACTCCGCCGCCCCCCCCACGCGAACCGGATTGGAAAGCTCGTCTGGCGGCAATGAACCTGCCGGACCTGCCCAAAGGGCCGGTGTCCTCCGTGGTGGAGCTCCAGCCATACCGCACGTCGGAGAGGCTGGCCAATGACAAAGGCGATTCCGTCACCCTGGTCAACCTAAACCCGCTCATCGGTTCGTGGTATGTTCTCGAATATGCCGTGGGCGGGAAGAGTCAGTCGTTCCATCTCGAGGTGTTTCCGTTGAAGGCCAATGGGCACCAGAAGCCCGGGCTTTCTCTTTATGCAGACGGGTTGGCTGTGGTCCTCAAGAACGAAACGCAGTATTTTCCGCTGTGGCCCGAGCAGGGCAAAGAGCCGGGCAAGAACGCTCCGGATTACCAGTCCAAGGCGCTCAACCCCGCGCCGGTGCTGTCCGATGTCTTCAAGACCATGGCGGCGGCGCGAACCCCCGTGGGGCTTCTGTGCAACAACATGGTGCTGGTGCGGCAGCAGCGGCCCGGTTCCACCTCGCGGCTCGAAATGGCCACCGACATCCTGCGCGAGACCCGCGTGGGCGACTGGCTGGTGGAGAAACTGAAGCCGATGCTCATCCGGGCGCCCGAGGTTGCCGACAGCCAGGCCAGCCCAGACGCCGCTCCGGCGGAAAGTGCCCCGGAGAGCCCGGTGGATGCGCTGGTGGCCCCCTCCTTCGCCAAACTTGCCCACAAGCCCAAACTCCTCAAGGTGGCCACCGAGGCCGGTGACCAGGGCATGCGCTACGGGCATTGGTACAAGACACTCAAGCATTCCGGGGTGTATTTCAGCGTGCTTGCCCCGCAGGCGATAGACGAGAACCTCCTGTCAAGCTATCCCGACCGCGTCAGCCCCCTTGGCGGCGGCGGGACGGGCACCCAGGAAGGCGGCAGCGTGGTCTACATGCTCGCCCTGAACATGGAGCAGTACGGATTCGGTTTCGCCGTGGGGGCCGACCACCCCAATTTGCAGTGGTCGCCCAAGATAAAGAACACCTCAGGCACGGACGGTCCCGACGGCTTTGGCACACGGGCACCCCTGGCCACCATCGGCGCGCTGCCGCCCTATCTCGCCGACCGGGTGGAGGGTGTTTTCGCCGGCGGATTCAAGCGGGAACACGGTGTTTTCACCTTTGGCCCGTTCTCCCGGGTCAACAACAACAGCCATTACGGCTTTGTGGAAAATGGAGTGATTCTGAGCCGGCTCAATCCCGGGTTGGCCACGGCCATCATGCGGCCCGACGGCACCATGGACATGCTGACTTGGCCCGAGAATGGCGACAAGGAATTCCGCTATATCCTCCATGCCCGGCAGAACGGCGTTCCGATCATTGAGGGCCTTGACGCCAACGGCGTCAGTGTCCCCGGAGCGCTGGTCAACAAACCCGGCGATGGGGCGTGGTCAGGCAGCGCCAACGGGCGGTTACTCACCATACGCAGCGGCATGGGCATCCAGGAACATGACGGCCATCGCTTTCTGCTGTTGGGTTACTTCACCGGTGCCACACCCAACGCCATGGCACGCGTCTACCAGGCATATCACTGCCGCTATGCCATGGCCCTCGACATGAACGCCCCGGAACTGTGCTATTCGGCCCTGTACTGCCGGGGTGCGGACGGCAAGATTACGGGGGCAGAATACCCCATCAAGGAAATGAGCGCCGCCAATGGAGGCGCTCACCAGATCGGAAGAGCGTCGCGTAGGGAAAGAGTGTAGATCTCGGTGGTCGCC
>CALDSM010000153.1 GCA_937923585.1 uncultured bacterium | reverse complement strand
GACCCCGGCGCGAGATGCGCGGACAGGGCCTGTTCAAAGGCGGGAAAGAACGCGGCGGGCGCGACAATGACGGCCGGCTCCAGCAGGCCCATTCCCGCAAACCGCGACAACGTCACGGCAAGCATGGGCCGACCGCCGATGTCCACCAGGGCCTTCGGCCCCTCCGCCCCGAGCCGCACCCCCATCCCGGCGGCGGGGATGAGCAGTTGCGCCCTCACTGCACCAGGCCGCTGTATCGGGTGAAGATCATGCGGCCCGCCGCCGTCTGCAGCACGCTGGTCACCACCACCTGCACGGTCTTGCCCATGTAATGCCGTCCGCCGTCCACCACCACCATCGTGCCGTCGTCGAGATAGCCGACGCCCTGGTTGGGCTCCTTGCCTTCCTTGATCAGCTTCACTTCCATCTGCTCGTCCGGCAGCACGGCGGGCTTGAGCGCGTTGGCGAGGTCGTTGATGTTGAGCACCTCGATGCCCTCGATCTGCGCCACCTTGTTCAGGTTAAAGTCGTTGGTGAGCACCTTGGCGCCCAGTTGCCGCGCCAGCTTGACCAGTTTGCCGTCCACCTCGCGCACCTCTACCGGATCGTCCTCGATGATGGACACGTTCGCGCGCGACGCCGGATCCTGGAGGTTCTTCAGAATGTCCAAACCGCGGCGGCCCTTGGCGCGGCGGAGCACCTCGGCCGAGTCGGCTATGTTTTGCAGCTCCTTCAGCACGAAGCGCGGCACCAGCAGCGTGCCCTCGACGAACCCGCTGGCGGCAATGTCCGAAATGCGGCCGTCAATCAGCACGCTGGTGTCCACCAGCTTGTTGCTGACCGCCCCGGGATGAAGCGACGGGCGGCGCTGCACCGCCGCGATCAGCGACTCCCAGTTTGAGGCGCGCGTCAGCGCAAGGTGAATGCCCACATACCCGAAGACCAGCACCACCGACACACTGACAAACACCTGCAGCTTCTCTTCGGCGTTGGGCAGCCAGAAGAGCAGATAGCGGGACAGCATGTACCCCACGATGAGCGCCAGCACCACGGCCACAAAGGCCGGCGCCAGCCGCTCATACACCTCCTGGGTGACAAACCGCACCCCAAGCAGCACGATGAGCGCGACCGCCGCGCCGATGGCCGCACCGCCGCCCACCCACGGGTAGGGATTGACGGGCGCCGGGAAACTGTCAATGAGGAACCAGGCCCATACCCCGCCCATGACACTGCAGGCCACCAGAAACAAGTAACGCAAAACCTTGTCCGGCATAAGTCTTAATTAATCCTCTGAGTTATGAACCCCCTTCAGTTTCGATGCCGACCGGCTGGCGCGTTCGTCCCCCAGCCGCCGTTGCCCAAAACCGAAGCAAAATGAATGATGTACTATACGCCTGTTTGAACCACCATCGCAAAATTGGCCCTGTCTATTTTCCGTATTATCAATTTACTCATTGAGTGCACAATGACGTGTCAGCCGTCCATCCGCTGCAGGCACTCCAGCACCAGCGCCGAGAGCTTGGGTTCGGCGGCGTTTGCCACGGCGATGATCTTCTCGATGTCGGCCGGCTGGAGCGCGTCCGGAAGGCACTCGTCCGTGATGGCCGAAAAGCCCAGCACCCGCAGCCCCGCGTGAACCGCCAC
>CALDSM010000152.1 GCA_937923585.1 uncultured bacterium | reverse complement strand
GCAGGGGTGGCGTTGATGCGGTCCATGACGGGCCGGAAGTCGAAACCCACATTGGGCCAGTCGGGACCGGGCTGCTTTTCAGCGTGCAGCGAATAGATGACCTTAATCTTGAATTTGTCCCCTTCCGCCGCACGGGCCGTGCCCGGCGTGGCCAGGGCGCCGATGGCACCCGCGCAGGCGGCACAGCCCGCCGCAAGAAACTGCCGCCGGTTGATTCCGCAGCACGCACAACCCGTCTGATGATCCGCAAGATTCATGGCCGCATCCTTTTTGGTGTAGGGTTTCTGCCAACAACCCCAGTACTGTACCCTACCTGCCAGGTTTTGTCCAGATCACAGTTCTTCGCGCGGCGGCAGGGCAGAACACGCCTTCCGCGTGGAAACCCGCTACTCCGTCGCTGTAAACCGGTAGCTTCCGGAACCGAATTCATATTCCGCCAAACCGGCCTCATGCCTGACCAGCCGGATGTCTTGTGCCCCACCAACGGGATGGCCGTTCTCGAGCACCTCTTTCGGATCGGCTGCGGGGATGCGCAGCAGAGCGGTTGTGTTCGCGGGAACCGCTACGCTGAATTCCGTCTTATTGCCTTCGCGCCGCCATTCGCTGGTGACCGCGCCGCGGATGGTGTCATAGGTCGCCTTGGCCCACGTGAGATCGGCGACAGGATGCGGGTCGAGGAGGATGTGCTTGAAGCCCGGCTGTGCCGGGTCCGGCTTGATGCCGCAGAGACCGCGCGGGAACCACTCCCCCGCCGCCAGCAGCGTGCTGTGGATGCGCGAACGCTCGCCGTCCCAGCGCTCCCACATCGTGGTGCCGCCCTGTTCCAGCATAAATCCCCAGCCCGGATAGGTCTTCTGGTTGGTCATCAGGTAGATGAGGTCGTCGCGGCGCTCGTCGTTCAGGCATCGGAACAGGAACATGGTGCCGTGCATGCCCGTGTCTATGTGACCGTTGTTCGTCTCCATGATGGTCTGTTCCAGGTTCTTGAGCACGGCGGGGCGCAGTGCTTCGGGCACCACCCCGGAGAGCAGAGCAAAGGACAGATAGGCCTGCCCGCCGTCCACGTAACTGTTGCTCTCGGGCTTGAACCAGCGCGCGTGGGTGGCGCGCCGGATGGCGTTGGCCTGGTCGGTGTAGCGGGTGACATCCTGCTGCTCGCCAAGCACGGCGGCCACTTTGGAGACGCCGTCGGCAATGTAGGCATAGAAACAATTGTTGAAGAAGGTGCGCCATTCCTCCGGCGACCAGCGTCCGGTGCCCTGGTCGTGTCCCGGCGCGACCCAGTCGCCGATGAAACCGTAATTCTCATGGCCATAGGGCTTGAGCAGGCCGTCTTCGGCCTTCGAGTCCAGGAAGGACACGTACTGTTTCATGGTGGCGTAGTTGTCCCGCAGTACCCGCCGGTCTCCATAGTGGAGGTACATGTCCCAGGGCAGCATCATGCAGATGGCGCCCCAGGTCGGCCCGCCGCCTGCACCGTGGGGATAGGGCGCGATATTGGGCAGCTCGCCTGTTTCCGGATTCTGAACGTCACGCCAATTGCCGAGCCACTTGGTGTAGAGACCGCCGAGGCCGTAAGCATACAGTGCGGTTTTGCTGGTAATCTGGCCGTCTCCGCCATAGCCGAGCCGCTCGCGGTGCGGGCAGTCCACAGACACACCGCCTGCCGTAACGCAGTCGAAGGTGTAGTTGGTGACCTTGTAGATCCTGTTGAGCAGGTCGTTGGAGCATTCAAAAGATCCGCGCGCGGCGTAGT
This sequence comes from uncultured bacterium, assembly GCA_937923585.1. Taxonomy (GTDB): domain Bacteria; phylum Hydrogenedentota; class Hydrogenedentia; order Hydrogenedentales; family CAITNO01; genus CAITNO01. Next base: position 1,884 of record CALDSM010000152.1, on the reverse strand, counting down.
CCGTCCGCACGAAGAAGGCCTTGATGTCGTCTGGTTTGGGTTCTTCGGCCAGACCGGTTGCCTTCACGTAGCGGAATGCATGATAGTTGAACTGGTTTCGGAAGACCTCTTCCCCGTCCGAACGCGGGATGTACTCGTCGCGCTGGCGGAAATCCACCCATTCCTTGTCGGTTTCATTCCAGCGTTCAATGAACGACATCCGGACCGGTTCTCCCGGCGTGCCCTTCAAGCGGAACTCGATCATGCCGGTCAGGTTGCGCCCAAAATCAATAAGGTATTCATCGGAGGCAATCTCGGAGATGCCGACGGGCGAAATAGTTTCCGTGATGCGGTTCGGCTCCATCATCGGGGCGCAAAGTGCCACTTTCGGCGCTTCCACGGCCACGCCGTCGGACCAGCCCGAATCGTCCAGTTCGGCCGTGTCCCAGCCGGACACTTCGGCCTTGGCGTCGTGGCGTTCCCCCTGCAGATTGCCCTTTTGCACGTTCCCCAGCGCCTTGACCGAGCTGGGATGGGTTTTCCAGGTTTCATCGCTGCCGACGCGGACCACGGTCCCGTTCTCCAGCGTGACCTCCAGTTGCACGCGGGCAATCGGCCCCGGATGGGTCACGCCGGGGAACTCGGGGCAGTACCAGCCGCGTCCCAGCCAGACACCCAGGCAGTTGGCCCCGGTCTTTAACGCGTCGGTGACATCGTAGGTGAGGTAATAGGCGCGCTTGGTGTAATCGCTGACCGGCGGACTGCACACCTCGTTGCCAATGGCGCTTCCGTTGAGGTGCAGCTCATAGTAGCCCATGGCGGACACATAGGCCACCGCGCGCACCGGCTTTGCATCAAGGTTGAACTTGGTGCGGAAGTAGGGTGCCGGCTGCTCTGCCTTCTTGGAGTACGTCTCGGCTGCCTGGCCTATCCATCTAGCGGACCAGTCGCCGGATTCCAGCAGGCCCATGGTCCACGACGCCGTCTTGCTCCAATCGGAAGCCTTGTCGTCCTTGTCCCATGCCCGCACTTTCCAGAAACAGGCCGTGCGCGAGGCCAGCGGCTTGCCGGCATAGGGAATGAGCACCGTCTCGTCGGAAGCGACCTTGCCCGTGTCCCACAGGTCGCCTTGATCCGCGTCCAGCAATTTGGCGGAAGACGCGACGAGAATTTGATAGGCGGTCTGGCGCTGTCCACGCTCTTCGGATTGAACAATCCAGCTCAGGCGCGGCTCTCGCGCGTCAATGCCAAGCGGGTTGACGAGGTATTCACAGCTCAGGCGATCCACGGTCAACCCGGTGCCCGTCTGGGCGAGAGCCTGCCCCGTACCCATCAGCCCCGGCACAAGACAGCAAAGGGCCAGCAACCCGACACCACGCAGAAGGTCCAATTGACGGCAGAGATTTTTTTGTGACATGAAAGCATTCCCGGAGTTTCGGTTGATTCGACCATTGCATTGTCGCAAAAAGACAAGGCCATTTCCCACCCAAGCGGGCCTTGCCGGAATCTGTGGCGGATTTGTTACTATGGCAGGGGAAACACAACCCAACGGAGCCCGCCATGCCCGACCTTAACCGCCTGTCCGTGCTTCTTCTGACCATCACGCTGCCCCTCTTCGCGCATGCGGCCGACCTGACGACCGCCGTGGGCGCGCTGCCGCCGCTGCCGCAGGAAATGAAGGCCGCACCCAAGGGGGACTGGTTGGTACAGCGGATGGAACAGAAGACCGGCGTGTTTCGCACGGACAATGCAAACGAAATCACCATGACCAACGGGCTTATCCGGCGCGTCTGGCGTGTTGCGCCGAACGGCGCCACCGTGGCGTTCGACAACCTGATGACGGGTGCGTCCTTCCTGCGCGGGGTGAAACCCGAGGTGCGGGTCGTGCTGGACGGACAGTCCTAT
>CALDSM010000151.1 GCA_937923585.1 uncultured bacterium | reverse complement strand
GATGGACCGAAATCGCACCGTTACGGCCACATTCATGCCGGCCGAATGCACACTTACCGTAAAGGTTGCCGGCACCGACAATCCGGTGAACGTAACGCCTGCACCCGGCGCGCGCGGGTGCCTGTCGGGACAGGAGGTGTATCTCAGCGCGCTTCCGGCGGACGGGAGCCCGGCGGCCTTCGCGGGCTGGTCCGGAGACGTGACGACGGACGGTTTCTTCGTCAAGGTTGCCATGGATGGAGACAAGACCGTCACAGCCACCTACACGGACGTCGAAGGCGCCTCGCGAAAACTGACCGTGAATCCGCCGCAGGGCACCGGTGGAGGAACCTCCTTTCCGCTGGGCCCCGGCACATACCGCATCGTCGCGGGCTCCACGCTGAAGTTTGGCGCGAATCCCTTTCCGGGCAGTTATTTCGGCGGATGGATGGCAGACTATGCGGGCGTAAACACACCGCAGGAAATGAACGTGGTCATGGACCGGGACCACACCGTCGGCGCGTCTTTCAGCAACAGCGGAAGCACGGTGACGGTAATCCTGGAAGGGAAGGGCGACATTCTTCCCCGGCCGAGAACCTATGCGCTGGCGGGCGGCCTGCAGGTGCCGTTCACCGCACAACGCATTGATCGGGACTGGTACTTTGACCGCTGGATTGACAGCGGCGGAAAGGTGCTCTCGGAGAGGCTTTCCTTCACCTTCACGGTCAACGGAGCAGCGCCGGAAACCATCAAGGCTGTCTTCACGAAGGACAAGAAGCCTTCCGAGGTCATTGCCCGTGCGCCCCGCGCGCCGTTCTTCCTGTGCGCGGCACCAGCGTTTCGGACCTCCCCATAACGACCCTTGGCAGCGGCCGGTGTGCCAAACCGCGCCGCTGCCAACTTTGTCGGAACGCTTCAAACCTGCCGCGACACCCTGTCATTTGGGGGGTGCGGTTCCCTTGAGCGCGTTCAACGACTTGAGAATCTCCATGCTCTCCCGGTCCATGGGAAAATTGTCAAACCCTGGGTATCCATCCGTGTATTTCCGAAACTCCACATGGCCGTCCATATAGAGGATATTGCCGCCCGCTGGGCTGTGCTGGGGAGGCTCGATGAGCACGGGGATACGGGACTGCAACATGGCTGATGCGGCGGGGTTGTTGAAGTCCGTAATGAGGAACCGCTCGACCCCCTCGCGCAGCCGATACAGTTTGCCGTTCGGCGTGTCAATGTCCTCCTCGAAGGGTTTGCCTGCCGCGATGTGGGCTTTGTAGGCGTTGGAAAACGCCCTTAGTTCCTCGATGTTGTTGATTGCATAGCCCAGGTAATAGTAACTGGCCTTGTCCAGGAGTTCCGGGCCGTGGTTGCCTCGAAGTTCGTTGTACCGCGGACTGTTCGGGCACAGACTGATGGTCGCATCCGACAGGTATTCGGGATATACCGGCCGCATCCCCGGGTTCTCGGCGGCAAACGTCAAACACCCCGCCCTGGAATCCAGCGCGGGAAAGCACTGTAGCGGGTGTTCGTTCGCGAACATCTTGAAGACCAGGCCGAACTGCTTCATGTTGTTCTGGCAAGAGGAGCGGTGGCCGCTCTCCCCGCTGAGAGTGTCCCGCGCGCGGAACCACAGGCTGGACAGGGTGCCGAGAAAGTCGTCCCAGATGCTGGAGTAACGACTGGAAGACTGATACCGCTGCAGGGCCTGCGTGTTGACCGCCAGCCCCTGCGGGGACGCCTGCGCAGGCGTGGCTTTCTCATCGTCCTTGCGAACCGGTGCGGCACCGGCGGCACCCGCCTGCGGCTCGGGAACTTTCGCCGGAACGGCGGCAGGCGCTTCCGGAATTGCGGCGGCCGCAGCAGGCCGGACGGCAACCTGTGTGGGCGTGACGGGTTCCTGAGGCGGAACAACGCCGCGCCGCACCCCGACTCCCGCAAACACCACCACGGCAACACCCGCCGCGCCCGCCAGCAGGGTCTTGGCCGTGAAGAAGCCCGCCACGGTTTTCGCCAGCGGCGTGGCGGCCGCCGCCGCGGTGGGCAGCGCAACATGATGAACGCCGCTCAGCGCAAGCTTTCCCAGACCGGCAACCAGCGTCGCGGGCACTTCCGCCGACGCATTCGCCTTGATGGCACCCGCGAGCACCGTGCCCGCCACGGTCACCCCCTTGCCCCTCAGCGTCTTGCGCAGGCATTCGATGCCCTTGTCCACGCGGTGCGCCACGGTGGACCGGGGAATGCCGAGCGAAAGCGCGACGGCCTCCTGCGTCTGGCCGTCGAGGAAATAGGCCACGATGGGTGCGCGCAGCTTTTCGGGCAGTTCGGCTATCGCCTCATCCACATAGCCCCCGATCTCATCCCAGGCCATGTCGCGCGCCACCGGCAGTTCCGATGCGTACCGGACTTCGCGGTCCCTGCGCCGGTTCTCCGCGCGCAGCCGGGCCAGGGACCGGTTGTAGGCCACCCGATGAAGCCAGGGCGCCAAATACCCGCCGATGGGCTTCTCGGTGGAGGCAAGGATGACAAAGCACTCCTGCGCCACATCCTCCGCCTCGGACGGGTTGTTCAGAATCCGGCGGCAGGTCTGGTAAACCATGGCCGCATAGCGGGTCGCCAGCAACCGGAATGCTTCCGCGTTGCGGTCCCGCAGCCAGTCTTCAAAGAGCATTGCATCGGTCTGGCTCATGATTCGCTCCTCCGTTGAGCATAGCGCCAAGCGTGTTTTCACTCAAGTAATACCGCCGGGACGCGTTTTCGCCAATGCGGGGGATGGATGGGATGGACTGGACATGGTAGGATGGACGGCGCCCAAACAGGGAGTCTTGGTCATGAGTACAAATGGAAAACTGAACCGCCGCCAGTTCCTGCAGACGGCGGGCGCCGTGGCGGTGGCCGGACCGCATATCGTGACGGGCAAGACGGCACGCAAACCGAACCTGCTCTTCATTTGGACCGACGAGCAGCGCGCGGACACCATGGCCGTCTACGGCAACAAGAAGATACAGGCCCCGAATCTGAACAAGCTGGCGGAGGAGTCGCTGGCGCTGGAGCGCGCCTATGTGAGCCAGCCTGTATGCACGCCGTCGCGCATGACGGCCATGACGGGCCTGTGGCCGCACCAGAGCGGCCTCACCTCAAACAATATTCCCCTGCGCGCCGAAACGCGGTGCATCCCCGAACTGCTCAACGACGCGGACTACCGCACAGGCTATTTTGGCAAGTGGCACCTGGGTGATGAAGCCTTCGCCCAGCATGGGTTTCAGGAATGGCAAAGCATCGAGGACGGTTACCGCGAGCATTTCACCGCCGGCCGGGACCGGGAAACAAAGAGCGCCTACTGGCATTTTCTCCATGACCTGGGCTACAAGCCCGACGAGAACGGCTGTTACAGCCGCAACTTCGCATCGCGCCTCCCCATTGAGCACTGCAAGCCCAAGTTCCTTGAAACCAGGGCCGTGGATTTCCTACAGCGGCACCAGCGCGACCCCTTCATGTTGACGGTTAACTTCCTCGAACCGCACATGCCCTACAACGGGCCGCTGAACGACCTGCACGACCCCGCGGAAGTGGACCTGCCGCCGAACTTCGACGACCCATTGGAGGACAACGAGCCGTTGCGCTACCGGCTGCTGCGGCAGGGGTACGCCGCCAAGGGGTTCAAGGGCAAAGGCCTGAACTCCGAGACCGCATGGCGGCGGCTCATCGCGAACTATTGGGGGCTGGTGGCGCAGGTGGACCGGAGCGTGGGCGCCATTCTGGCGGAACTGGAACGGCTGGGCCTGGCGGACAACACAATCGTCCTCTATACCAGCGACCACGGCGACATGATGGGCAGCCACCGGCTGCTGGCGAAGACGGTGATGTACGAGGAGGCGGTGCGCGTGCCGTGGCTCATGCGCGTCCCGGAGTTCAAAGGCAAGACCGGGCTGGTGCCGGGACGCTACAGTCACATAGACCTGGTGCCGACACTCCTCGATCTCATGGGCGCCAAACTGGATGGCCTTCCCGGAAAGAGCCTTGTGCCCGTGCTGAAAGGCGAGCGCCGCGCGCAGGACGATGTGTTCATCCAGTGGAACGGCGCCGAGGGCGAAGTCCCGGCCAGTCTGCCGGGCACCACGGGAGACGATGTGAAGCGGGTGAAAGACGCGCCCATCCGCACGGTCATCACCCAGGATGGGTGGAAACTGTGCCTCTGCGAGCGGGACAAGAGCCAGTTGTTTGATCTGAATACCGATCCCTATGAGACGCACAATGTCGTTGGTGAAGAAATCCATAAGGACCGGGTGCATGATCTGTCAAAGCGCATTCGCGCCTGGCAGGAATCCGTGAAAGACCCCGTGTCAATACAAACGAAGGCGTGAGCCCCGGCCGCGCCGGAGAAGGTATGTCATGAAACGCCGCAAACTGCACGCATGGCCCGTCATTTCCGCACTCATTCTTCTGCTCTGCGCGACAGGGTTGGCGGCACCGGAGACAAAGGCAAAGACGCCCGAAGAGAAGAACCCCGCCTTCGCGCCCATCACCGAAAACCCCGCGCTGCCGCGCGTGCTGATCATTGGCGACTCCATCTCCATCGGCTACACGCTCGAGGTACGCAGGCTGCTGGAGGGGAAGGCCAATGTGCTGCGCATTCCCGTCAACGGCGGCCCGACTACGAACGGGATGAAGAACCTCGATGCGTGGCTCGGCACCGGAAAGTGGGACGTGATTCACTTCAACTGGGGGCTGCACGACCTCAAGCGGATGAAGGACGGCAAGATGAACACGGCCGGGGAGTGGCAGGTCGCACCAGACGCATACAAAGGGAATCTGGAAGCGCTGGTCGGCAAACTGAAAGCCACGGGTGCCAAGCTCATCTGGGCCACGACCACGCCCGTACCGAAAGGCGCGAACGGACGCGTCAAGGGCGACGAGGTAAAGGCAAACGTCCTCGCGGCGGAGGTGATGAAGGCCAACGGCGTGGCCGTCGATGATCTGTATGCGAAGGTGCTTCCAGGGTTGCCGCAGCACCAACTGTCCCGCAATGTCCACTTCAACGACGATGGGTATGCGTTCCTGGCGAAGCAGGTCGCCGGAAGTATTTTGGAGGCGTTGAAGACGGTCCCTGCCAGCGCGGCAAAGTGAAACGGTCCCGGCGGCTTAAGAAAGAGAACAAAGGGGCTTGACAGTACGAAGCTCTTCGTATATTATTTGGGCACAGGCAATGTACAGGGAGATAAAACGGCATGCCCGCGAAAACGCCGCCGCCAAATCCAACCCCGGGGGAACTCGCCATTCTGCGCGTGCTTTGGGAGCAGGGGCCCAGCCCGGTCCGCGCCGTGTGGGAGATCCTGAACACCCAGAGCAAGACCGGGTACACCACCGTGCTCAAAATGATGCAGATAATGGCCCAGAAGGGCCTTGTCAGCCGTGATGAAAGCCAGAAGATGCATATCTACCGCGCGTCCACGGCCGAGGCAAAGACAGAGCGCCGACTGGTGCGGGACGTGATGGACCGGGTCTTCGGCGGCTCCGCTGAACGGTTGGTCATGCGCGCGCTCGAGGAGAGAAAGGTCTCCCCCGACGAACTCGCGCGCATCCGGGAACTGCTTGACGAGCAAGGGAGGAAATGAACCATGACGTCCGAACAGTTGGCCCTTTGTGAACCCGCCCTGCACACCATCGGCTGCTGCCTGCTCCATTTTGTATGGCAGGGCCTTCTGGTGGGCGGCGGCCTTGCCCTGCTCATGGCCCTGCTGCGAAAGAGCACGGCAAACACCCGCTACGTGGTCCTGTTCACCGGCTTCATGGCGATGGCCGCCCTGCCGCTTCTCACCATGACCCTGCTGCCGCCATCTCCGACGGCCATGTCACTTGCGGCCGATGCGGCCGGCCCTGCCCCGTCGGACACGGGCAATGCGGCAACGCCCGCCACGCCTGTCGTCGAGGTCGTTGCGCCTGCGTTGGCGGCTACGCCCGCGCCCGCCCCGGCGGCGCGAACCGTTGACCTTGCCGCCTGGGCAACCCGCGTCCGCACACTGCTGGACCCCTGGCTGCCCGGTGTGGCGTCGTTGTGGCTGCTGGGCGTGTGCCTTCTCGCGCTGTGGAACCTGGGCGGCTGGATGCAGGTACGCCGCCTGCGCGTGCGCGATGTGACCGAGACACCGCGACCGTGGCGGGAGGAATTGGATCAGATTTGCCGCCGGCTGGGTGTGTCCAGGCCGGTGCGCCTGCTTGAATCCGGCCGGGTGGCCGCACCGTTGGTGGTGGGGACGCTGCGCCCCGTCATCCTTCTGCCCGTTGCAGTGATGACCGGGCTGACGCCCGACCAGGTATACGCCATACTCGCCCACGAGGTGGCCCACATCCGCCGCCATGACTACGCGGCCAACCTGGTGCAGACGGCCATCGTGACGCTGCTCTTCTACCATCCCGCCGTGTGGTGGGTGTCGCGGCGCATCCGCGAAGAGCGTGAAAACTGCTGCGACGATCTCGCGGTGAAAAGTTGCGGCGACAGTCTGCTCTACGCGCGGGCGCTGGCCGAACTGGCCGGACAGTGCCGCGCGTCCGCACCCATGGCCATGGCCGCCACGGGCGGCGTGCTGCTCCGCCGCGTGGAACGCGTGCTCGGCGTGCCCCAGCCCCGCGTCAAGGGATGGACACCCCTTGCGGCCGGATTGTGCATGGTCCTGGCGCTGGGTTCGGCGATGGGCATTCATCCCGGCGGCGGGCCGGGAGGCATCCTCCTCGCCGCGCAAAGCGAGTTCCTGGGGCGCGCGGAAGACTTCATCGTTGACAACTTCCAGAAGGCGGCGGGATTCTTCACCAAGAAGGAAAAGCCTATGGTCGACGTGGGCGGCTTTGTGGTCGATGAAGACGGCAAACCCGTGCAGGGCGTGAAGGTCGAAGTGCAATATCCCTCGGACATGGGCATGTACCGGCAGGCCGAGGTGGCGATGGACGCGGACGGACACTGGAAGACAAAGATTCCGAAAGGAATTCCCGACATCCTCTGCCGTCTGGAACATCCCGATTTCGCGCCCGACACTTCAGGTGCTTGGGTAACCGTTTCGGAGGACCTGCTCGCGGGCAAGTTCCGCAGCGTCATAAAGCGCGGCGTGCGGCTGAAGGGCGTCGTGGTTGATGAAAGCGGCGCCCCCGTGAAAGACGCAGTGGTGGTCCGGGACTTCAGCAATATTCATGCAATC
>CALDSM010000150.1 GCA_937923585.1 uncultured bacterium | reverse complement strand
ACCACCGAGATCTACACTCTTTCCCTACACGACGCTCTTCCGATCTGGTCCATCGGCCGGGCGCGCAGCGGTTCGCCGCCGAACAGGGCGCCCAAGGCCGCGCGGGCCGAAGCGCCGGGCGCACCGACGATTTCAACCGGCCCCTGCCAGAGGCGCATGGCCGTGACCAAATCGTTGTCCATGGCATCAAGGCCTTTTGCCTCCAGCGTGACAGGACCCACGCCCGCGCCGAATTCGGCCATGCGCGCCACTGCCGCGGCCGCCTCCAGCCAGGCGTCGCGCTCCGGCTTCATCCTGGTCTCCGATGCGGGAAAGACGCAGGCCTTGCCGCCCGAGGCTGCGGCGGCCCCGGATGCCGCGCCGACGGCGCGCCATTCGGCCTCAGCCCGCGAAATGCCAAAGCCCGCCAGCACGTCGTCGGGAATGCGGGTGCGCTCCACCACAATAAACCCGAATCCCATGTCAATCAGCTTTTGCATGCGTTTCTGGAGCGCCGCCGCCGTGGCGGCATCGGCGGGGTTGGCCCAAGTCTGGCCGTCTGCCGACTTGCCAGTCTGCCCGGTGCTACCCTCCACCGCCAGCGGGTCCACCGTGATGCCCGGCGTACAGCCCGCGCTCCGCAGTTCCTTCGCCGCCCTGGCAATGTCCTTCGGCCAGCGCGGCGCGCCGCCCTCCAGCGATCCCGGCTTGCCCTCCCAATTGGCGGGAATCAGCGCGTGGAACACACCGTAAGCCTGCGCCGACTTGGCCGCATTCACCAGCGCGGCCAGGTCTTCCGAGTCCGGCACCGTCACCCATGCCCTTGGCGTATTCTCCGCTTTGGCCGGCCATTTCATGTTGCGCAGGTACCATGAGTACTGCGTGTCCGATTTGAACGGCGGCGCGCCAAAGGACACCCAAACGGTGTCCGCCTCAAAGGTCTCGCCCGGCTTGACCACATGGCCGGGCTTGTATTCGCTCGCAATGCGCCCCTGCCAGACACCGCCGGTGGGCTGCAAATCAATGCCCGTCTCCGCCAGACCGGACGGTATCACCCCCATGGACACCCCGTAACCCGTCTTGGGGTCCTGAAACGTCATCCCGGTGGGCTGTTCATCTTTGCTGAACAGCGGATAGCCGCCGCGCACCTGCAAATGCCGCGCCCGCGCCCTGGCTTCCGGTCCCAGGCCCATGATGCCGTTGCCCAATGAGGCCGTGACAACGCGGTTCACGGTGACGGGGTCGGGCGATTCATTGCGCACCAGGATTGTCAGCGTCACGAACGGCCAATTCTCGAACGAGGACAACTGGTGTGAGACCGCCAGTCCGGCTACCGCGCCGTAATGCACGGTGTAGCGCACGCCGCCGCCAACAATGTCACCCGTGTACCTGTCGCGGTCCAGGGTGGTTCCCAGCCGGTAGATTTCGTCGCTCTTCAAGGTCAGTCCGTCGGCCAGTTCAATGGCGAAACCCACATCCTTGACCAGCACCTCCTGCTCCACCTTTGCCTCGTCGGCCGGCTTCACGCGGATGCGCCATTCGCCGTCGTCCTTGGCAAAGTCGAGCATCAACGCGCCGTGGGCAAAGGTGTACCGGTCCCGAAGGTTCCAGGGCATGCGGTCCAAAGTCTCCTCTTCCTGTTTCTTAGGTTTGGCAGACTTGGAGGACTTGGAGGGCTTTGCCGAGGGTTTTGCCTCCGCCTTGGCAGGTTTTGCCGCTGCCTTGTCGGTCGATTTGGCGCCCTTTGCCTTGTCGGCCCCGTGGGCCGATGCGGGCATCAGAACAAGACCAAACAGGGCTGTCAGCACCAGAGGCGCCGACAAGGGAAGGAATGACAAAACGGACCGCTTGCACATGATGCGTGTTCTCCGAGATTTGCATTTTGAACCGGGGCTGCCGCAAAACTGGTGTACGGCTTTTCGCACCGCCCCGACAGAATAGTCGAGCCTGATTATACACGACGGATGCGCTGAAAATCCCGGGAATTTTTGCAACCTAACGAACGTTAAGTGCGCTGGTGTATGCTATGTCCGAAAGCAGTGCCGATGTCCTGGGTAGGATCGGGCTGCCTGCAACGCCAACCCAATTCGGGCTCGATCCCACGCAGGAACTGACAGATGGAAACTCCAGAACCGACGAACTCCGGCGAAAAGTGCGGGATTCTGTCCCGGTTCAGCCGGGTCACGCTCGGGTGCCTGTTGGGTGCCCCTGTCGGTCTGCTGGCGGGTTTGGGGTTCTTCACCTTCAATTATGCCGAAGGATTGTCCTATCTGAGTTCCGACCCGCAGGCCTGCATGAACTGCCACATCATGCGCTCACAGTTTGACTCGTGGCAGAAGGGCAGCCACCACGGTGCGGCAAAATGCGTGGACTGTCACCTGCCCCATGACTTCATCGGCAAGTACATGGCGAAATCGAACAACGGCTACCACCATTCCAAGGGGTTCACGCTCCAGGATTTCCACGAACCCATCATGATCAAGCCCGGCAACAGCCGGATTCTTCAGGACAACTGTCTGCGCTGCCACGGGGGAATGGTCCATGACCTCGTGGCCGGCGCCACCACGGACCCGCGGTCGGTGGAATGCGTACACTGCCACCGGTCCGTGGGCCACGGTGAAACCGCCGGACTGGGCGGACGCCGCGATGCAACAGCGGATGAAAGGGAGAACCCATGATTGAAATCAAACTGGATCTGCGCTCGCTGCTCTTCTTCGGAGGCACCGCGCTCGTGGTGGCGGTGGCCGCGTTTGTGGTGGCGGCGCTCGCAATGAACATCCTGGAGCGCAAGAGCGAGGCAAAAACGCCCTACGTGCGGCTGGTCGAGGTGACCGAAAACGACACAGACCCGGCCAAATGGGGCGTCAACTGGCCCAAAGAGTACAACTCGTACAAACTGACCGCGCAGACCACCCGCACCAAGTTTGGCGGGCATGGCGGCAGCGAGGCGCTGCCCCAGGAGAAGATGGACCGCGACCCGTGGCTCAAGCGGATGTTTGGCGGATACGCCTTCTCCATTGACTACCGCGCCCCGCGCGGGCACGCATACATGCTCCAGGACCAGGAAAACACCCAGCGGCTGACCAAACCCCAGAGCGGCTCCTGCCTGCACTGCCATGCGTCAATCATGCCCGTATACCGCGACCTCGGGCAGGGCGATGTCATGCTGGGATTCGAAAAGACCTATCAGTTCTCTTACCAGGACCTGAGCAAGCGGCTCCACGACTCGGGCCATGCCCATCCCGTCTCCTGCGTGGACTGCCACGACCCCAAGACCATGCAGCTGCGCGTGACCCGGCCCGGCTTCCTGAACGGCATCACTGCGCTGGCCGCCTCCGATGCGCCCGTGCCGCACCTGCCGTCGGTGGAACGCTGGCGTGCCGGTTCACGCGCCGCGGCCTATGACCCCAACGCGGAGGCGACGCGCACGGAAATGCGGTCGTTCGTCTGCGGCCAGTGCCATGTCGAGTACTACTGCTCCAGCAAAATGCCGCTGACCTTTCCCTGGGGCAGGGGCCTGACTGTGGACAACATTGAGGAATTCTGGAACGGCACCGTCTTCCCGGAGGGTGGCCGGTTCTATGATTTCAAACAGGCCGAAACGGGGGCCGAGATACTGAAGGCCCAGCACCCGGAGTTTGAGCTGTGGAGCCAGGGCATCCATGCGCGGAGCGGGGTGGCCTGCGCCGACTGCCACATGCCGTACATGCGCGACGGCTCGACAAAGGTCTCGGACCATTGGGTGCGCAGCCCGCTGCTGAATGTGAGCCGGGCCTGCCAGATCTGCCACCATTTCCCCGAGGAGGAGATCGCGCAGCGCGTGGACGTGATCCAGGAGCGCAACCATGAACTCATGGAGCGCGCCGCGGCGGCGCTCATGGACATGATGGACGCCATCGTCAAAGCCAAGGGGGAAGGCGCGACGGAGGCGCAGCTTGCGTCCGCGCTGGATGCCCAGCGCAAGGCGCAGTGGCGGCTGGATTTCGTGGCCGCCGAGAATTCCATGGGCTTCCACGCGCCGCAGGAGGCCGCCCGCATTCTGGGCGAGGCCGCCGACCTGGCTCGTCAGGGCCAAGTGGCCGCATTGACGGCAAAGCAAGAGGCCAAGTAGTTCCCCCCCGCCAAGGGAACGGGCCCCCTATTGAGTGCGGCGGCCGTGCCGCCGCTTTCATGCGGAAGCCATGCTTCCGCACGGACGCCGGGGCGTGGCCCCGACAAAAAGAAAGCGGCGGCATGGCCGCCGCACTCAACAGAACGCCCCGTTAAAGCAGGCTGCCGCCCTATTCGGCGCGGGCGGGAACCTGCGCCACCAAATCCTTGATTTGGTCGCCGGGCACGACGACCACCAGCACATTGTCGCCCATGGCGTTGAGGTCGGTCTTTACCGCGCGCATCACGCCGATGCCCACAAATTTGTTGTCCATGGTGAACACGGGCGAGCAGACCACCTGGCGGGCACGGTGCTCGCCGAGAATGTAGAACTTGCGCGGTTTCTCCACCAACCCCTCTACACGGTCAACAAAGGCCACATGCGTGCGCTGCGCCACGGCACCCAACTGGCCGATGACGACAACGGGGTCAAGCAGCGCCGCAGGGGCGATGTTGTCCAGGCTGACACAGGCAAACGGCTTTTCCGGCTTGGCCGTGGGCCGCACGAAGGCCAGGTCCAGGTCCTTGTCGCGCAAAACGACGTCCGCCGGGGCCTCATTGCCCTCGGCAAACACCATCTTGAGCGAAACCAGCTTGGTGGTCACCTCCTTGGCACCGTCTCCCATGGACTGAATGATGGAGGTGGGGTCAATGGCGGAGAGTGACAGCACCGCCAAGCCGTCCGGCGAAATAACCGTGGCGTTGGCCTCCTGCTTGTCCTCCTGCTCTTCCTGCCCGTAGGACACGCTGATGACCGCCTCGATGGTGATCACGTCGCCCTTGACCGCGTCAAATACCGCACGGCCCTGCTGCGCGGCATCGTCCGCCAGGGCATAGCCCGGAGCCAGAACCGCCGCAAAACCAGCCACCGCAAGCGTCACAACCGCAACACGCAACCGCATCATGAGACACCAAGCCTTTCTGCACAGGGGGAAGAAGCGGGAACGCCCCGCACGGTGCATACTATAGGCCACAGCGGGGAGCCTTGTCCAGCGGGGCGCAGAACTTCTAATTATATTATATGTTTTATATTTTGTCTGTTATTGGTATATATAATCATACGCTGCGCAAAGAAACCCTGCGCCAAGGGCAAAGGGATGCCAGTGTGGAGCGCCCCCCGCACCGGACGGTGCGGGGGGCATTTCTCAATATTGGCCTGTGGCGGCGGAAAAGACCGCTTCCATGCCGCTTATGCGATTTTCGGAACCTCGAAGCCCTTCGCGTAGTCGCGGGTGAGCTGCTTGTTGGCCTCTTCGGCCTGGTATCCGGAAAACTTCTCCGCCTTCGGGTCGAAGGTGAGCGAAGTGCCGAGCCGGTAGGAAATGCCCGCGAGCTGGGCGTGCCCGGAGGACAGATGGGCGTCCTTCATTGAGCCGAACACCTTGCCCTTGTCGCCCGCCTTGACCGCGGCCAGGAAGTTCTCCCAGTTGCCCTTGGTCTCCACCGCCGGATACTTGCTGTAGTCCACCGGGATGGGCTTGTTCTTGTTGTCGAAGAAGCCCTGGTCCTGGACATAATAGCCGCCGCTGCCGTAGAAGAGATTGCCCACATCAACGCCGGGGAGGAACTTGCCGTCAATCTCCACGCCGCCCTCGCTGTTGGTGAAGCGCCCGCGCACCTCGAACACCATCATCGTTCCGTCCTCATAGATATAGGTGGCGACGTTGGTGTTCGGCGTTTCGGCGCCGTCCTTGTAGGTGTAGCGTCCGCCCACGCTGTCCACGCGCACCGGGAAGCCCCGGTTCATGCCCCACACGCAGAGGTCGAGCTGGTGAATGCCCTGGTTGCCGATCTCGCCGTTTCCGTAGTGCCAGAACCAGTGCCAGTTGTACGGGTGATGATGAAGGGGGCCGGTCAGACGCCGATCGCCTGACGGATGCCCTGAA
>CALDSM010000149.1 GCA_937923585.1 uncultured bacterium | reverse complement strand
TCAGCGTCTCCCGCGCCTCCTCGTGCAGCAGCGCATCCCCGCTCTTTGCAACCATCACCGGGTCAATCACCAGGTTCCCCGTCCCAAACCGTTCCAGCCCCGCCGCCACCACCTCGATAATCGCCGCGCTCGAAAGCATTCCCGTCTTTACCGCATCAGCCCCGATATCCGACAGCACCGCCTCCAGCTGCCGTTCCACCGCCTCCGGCGTCAAATCATAAATTCCCGTCACCCCCACCGTGTTCTGCGCCGTAATCGAGGTAATCACCGACATCCCATACGCCCCCAGCACCGTCATCGTCTTCAGGTCCGCCTGAATTCCAGCCCCGCCCCCGCTGTCACTCCCCGCAATCGTCAACACCCGAGTTATTCGTCCCATTGCGTTATCTCCAAACTGGCACGCCATGCTGTCACAACCGCCTCCCCTTGACACCCGATCGTTTTTTATCCCTGCCGGTTGTTCCCCCTCATTGTCAACGGACCATTGCCAATTGTCAATCAAAATTGCCGCCCCCCCCCCCTTGGAGACCAGAATGAATGCCTTTAAGGTCCGTCACGTGATCGTTGTCCGGTGTTATAATAGAATCGTTTGTCGTCCGCAGAAAGAATGGAGGCTGGGAGCAATCTTGACCAACGCAGAAAAAGTCGCGATAGTCAAGCGGCACACGGAAGAAAACATTCCCCTGTCCGACCTCGCAGGACAGTACGGCATTAATCCCGACCAGATTTACATTTGGAAACGGCAACTGGCGGAGGCTGCCATAAGCAGGCTCCTCCTTCAGGCTGAACTGGTCACCCGGGAACAAATACGCAGAGGCATCACCTATCAGCGGGCACACGGAGGGAGAACGGTGGAAGCCCTTATCGAACTCGGATTTCTGAAGGCGGAGACCTTTGTGCATTTTGTGGCGAGGCAACAGGGCATTCCCAGCCTGAATTTGCGCAACTACAAAATAGACCCGGATATCGCGAACCTTGTGTCCGCTGATTTCGCAAAGGAGCGGCTCGTGCTGCCTGTGGACCGTCTCGGACGACTGCTCACCGTGGCCATGGCATGCCCCCTGGACGAGGATACCATCCGTGACATCAACAAGCTGACCGGCCTGAAGACAAGGCCCCTCCTCGCCAACAAAGCCGACATAATGGGGGCCATCAGGACGGTGTTTCGCGGTGACACGAAGCCCGAGAACCCTTCAGGAATTCCCTGGGCGGTTCCCGCCGACAGCGCCTCGGTGGAACTGTGCCCGGTTCCCGAGCCGGACATCGTGAACCTTATCAGGCAGGTTGCCGTGCTCCCTCTGACGCCAGGGTCCATCCATCTGCTGCGTCACGCCATGGAACGCGGCGGAGTCAACGAGGAGGAACTTGCCCGTGTCATGATGATGGACCCGCTCATGACCGCGCGCCTCCTCACGCTGGCCAACGTGGAAATCTACGGCCAATCTGGAAGAATATGCTCCCTGCGCAAGGCCATTGAACTGCTGGGAACAGAGAAAACCTGCGCCATGGTGGGCACCGCCGACACCGTGTTTCCCTACAGTCACTGGGACCACTTTCACTTCCAGTCTATCTGGACCGACGCCGTTTGCTGCGCCAAGGCCGCCGCATTTCTCGCCCTGCACTGCGACATGGGCCGCCAGGACGATTTCCACACCGCCGGGCTCCTTCACGACCTTGGGCGCATCGTGCTCTTTGAAATCCTGCCCCAGCACTACGCGCAAACCGACAGCGAGGCCACCGGCGTCACGCTGCTTATCCAGGAAAAAGAGCGCGTCGGCATGCCGCACACCGTGGCCGGCTATGAACTGGCAAAGCACTGGCACTTGCCCGAAGAATTCGCGGAAACCATCCGCTCGCACCACTTTCCCGAACAGGCGCGGACTTGCTCCGACTTTGCGGCCGTCGTCAGCGTGGGCAACGTCATGGCGGACTGCGTCAGAAGATCCGCAGACATGGACCCTGAAACCATGGAAATCTGCAAACCCGCAATGAGGATGCTTGGACTCAAGGAGGCTGAACTCCGCACGCTCCACAAAGAGTATGCGAACCTGATTCCTTCACTATTCTTGGAGAATGTCGCGGTCTAGCCGCGGCCGGCCGAGGGGGAACACAAACCGGGATATGCTGTCGTGAACAAGATCATAATGGCGCTTATCGGTTCACTGCTGTGCGTGGCGGTCCGCGCGCAGGAACTCACCGTCAGTGAAAAGACCGACCTGCAGCGGATGGAAGCCCAATATGACCGCGACAAAGAGAGCGCCTCCCTGCAATACGGCTGGTTCCTCTACCGCGAAGGCGGCAACGCCAACTGCCGAAAAGCTGACACTGTTCTTGACCGCGTCTTCGACAAACAGGACAACGATCCCAGATCCCCCACTTACGGCCAGTGGAACTGGAAATGGGAAGGCGGCGAGAAGCGCGCCGACCTGAACAACGCCCTCTTCCGCGCCGAAATCATGTTCACCAAACTGTGGAACGTCCAAGACAGGATGTCCGACCGGGCAAAGACGCGCTTTCTCAATTCCTGCAGGGAAATCGCCGAGGCGGCAACCCGCCGTTGGGACACGGAGGTCTTCGACATCGGCCGCGACTTCGTCGCCTATTCCAACATCTTTGTGCTCTACGTGCAGACGCTGACCCTCGCCGCCGACCGGTTTGACGACGATCTCATGAAGAGGAAAGCAAAGAGCCAGTGGACCCGCTGGTACAACCATGTCTCCCTCCACGGCATAGACGAATTCGCCTCGCCCACCTACAACCGGGTGGTGTTCGGCGGACTCATCAACATCCGCGACTACTGCCACGACGAACGCACCGGGCGTGAGTGCCGGGAAATGCTCGACCACATCTACCTGCTCCAATCGGCAATCACCCATCCCCTGCTCAAACTGCCCGTCTGCGGCATCAGCCGCGACTACCGCAACTTCCTCATCCAGCCCGACGCCCGCTCCGAGATCTTCACAGCACCCTTTGAGGGCTACACCCCGCCCGAGCGCGCAGTGAAAATCAATACGGGCCGCACGTACCCCTTCGAGATTATCGGCAAAGCCGCCGCCGTTCCGTTCATTTTCAAGTCATACCAGTTTCAGAACGCCGCAATGGGCAGCATGACCGGCGGTGCCTGTTTCCAGCAGCAGATCCACTGCATGGCTGCCGTCGGGTCCGGCGAAAACGACCGCGCCGTTCTCTTCCTTCAAGGCTCGAACACTCCCGTCAACGGCTACACCGACCAGAAAGCAATGTCCACCCTCTGCGTCTACAACCGGTTGCCGGCTCTTTGGCATCTGACCCAGTGGCGCGGCGACATGTCCAAGTACCGCGGCACTTTCGGCGAATTCGGTGTTGGCATCTCACCCAACTGGCACGAGAAGTCCCATGCGCCCGACCGTATTGTTCTGGAAGCATACGGCTATGAAGCCCACGTCTTTCCCTTCGCCCTGGACAACGAAACGCTCATCCCCTGCGACCTCGAGAAGAAGCACCGCACTTCCACCAGCCCGCGCTACCATCCCCGCCCCCGCGAATTTGAAGAATACGTCTTCCCCGTCAAACCCGACTGGTTCGGTGCGCACATCATTCTCGTGAAATCCGGCACCGAAGTCCCCGATCCGCAGCTTGCCGTTTCAATGCAGGAGGGCGTCATCTCGTTCGCGACGGACGAAGGCCACAGAATCCGCCTCTTCATCGCCGAAAAGGGTGACACCAGACAACTCCACAACACCGACCCCGCCACAATCCCCTTGCTCAAGATTGCAGAACAGCCTTAAGCGGGGACCGTCGTCCCTTAATCGGCGATTGTTGCGAAGAATGACGCACAAACAAGACCGGCGCCGCGCATCATGCTTGTCAAGCCGGCAACATAATGCTTCCCGTTTCCCATGGGAAGCTGCATTGCCGATTCAAGCCTTCCCCGGCTTATGCATGCACAACCCCATGACTGCGCGGTGTGTTTTCCCCGGCTGCGCCGGTTGCGGTATCATGGCAATGCCGGTTGCGGCAGTTTAGGAAGTCTCATCCAACATGGAGTAATGGATGCAGGACCCGCTCGACAGGAAGCCCGTCTCATGGCGCGAGGCGTTGCTGCTTTGTCTCGTGCTCATGCTGGCGCTTGGTATTCGC
>CALDSM010000148.1 GCA_937923585.1 uncultured bacterium | reverse complement strand
CGAGATCTGATCGTGACTGGAGTTCAGACGTGTGCTCTTCCGATCTGTTTCGGAGGTGCAGGGCGGTTCGTACGGCCTTGGCCGGCCTGGTTTGCGCGGTGACCGGCCTGACGCTGGCCGAATACATTACCGGCGCCAGTTTGGGTGTTGATCTGCTACTTTTCCCGGACTATGCTGACATGCACACCGTTTTTCCCGGTCGGATGGTGGAGGCCACGGCGGTGGGGTTGCTGATGGCCGGTGGATCGCTGCTGTTGCTGGACATGCGCGCGCGCGCCGCCCTGTGGGCCCAGCAGGCGTTGGCGGTGGGTGCGGCCGTGGCCGGTGCCGTGGCGGGCCTGGGCTATGTCTACGATACCGAGCAGTTGTACCGGTTTATAGGCTATTCGAGCATGGCACCGCACACTGCGGTGTCGCTGACGCTGCTGGGCCTGGGACTGCTCTTTGCCAGGACACGCGGTTTGGGCACCATGCTGACAACACCCAGCCCCGGCGCCCAACTGTTGCGGCGGTTGTTGCCCGCAATGCTGTTGGCCCCCGCAGTGCTGGGATGGCTGGTCGCGTACGGGGCGCACCAGGGTTACTACAGCGAGGATATGGATCTCGTTCTTCTCGTTCTGACGATGATCCTGTCGTTGACCGCGCTCATATTCTGGAGCGCCCGCGTGCTAAACCGTTCAGACTTGGTGCGGCGCGACACCGAGACGCAGCTTCACAACCTGGCGGAACTCATGGATCATGCACACGAGCCGCTGATCGTGCGGGAGCCCGGCGGCGTCATCCTTTCTTGGAACCATGGTGCCGAGGCCGCCTACGGCTGGTCCGCCGCCGATGCCGTGGGCCGACGCATAGACGCCCTGCTGTGTACCGGTGGCTTCTCCCAGGAGGAAATGGACCGGCAGTTGCTGAGCGCAGGCCGCTGGGAGGGTGAGTTGGTTCAGATCACGCGCGAAGGGCGTCTGGTGACGGTGGAGAGCCGACAAACCGCCAGCCGTGCCGAAGACGGACGCGTGTACATCCTTGAGAGCAACCGTGACATATCCGAGCGCAGGCGGGCGGAACGGGAACTGCGCCAGAGCGAATCTTTCAAGCAAGCAATCTTAAACTCGCTCTCCGCCAACATTGCCGTGCTGAACCGCGAAGGGGAGATCGTCTCTGTTAACGGGCCTTGGACGCAGTTTGCCATGTGCAACAGTCCCGGCGAAACATCGGGCCTGGCCGTCGGGACAAACTATCTGGATGTGTGCGGGGATGCCGTGACCGCCGGCGATCCCCTGGCGCGGCAGGCGTTGGAGGGCATCCAAAGCGTGCTCGAAGGGCGCTGCGGCCAGTTTGAGATGGAGTATCCCTGCCACGCGCCGGCAGAGCAGCGCTGGTTTGTGATGACCGTGACGCCGACCGCGGACACCGGTGGGGCGGTGATTTCCCATGTTAACATCACCGGGAGGAAGAACGCGGAGGAGGCTATTCTCCGCGCCAAGGAGGAATGGGAGCGCACCTTCGACAGCGTGCCCGACTTGATTGCCATTTTGGACGAACAGCACCGCGTGGTGCGCGCCAACCGAGCCATGGCGGAACATCTCGGGCTGACACCCGGCCAGTGCGTTGGCGTCCCGTGCTACAGGGTGGTTCATGGAACCGACGGCCCGCCCGCCTTCTGCCCGCACGCCCGCTCGCTTGCGGATTACTGCGAGCACACCGCCGAAGTCTCCGAGGCATCCCTTGGCGGGGACTTTCTCGTGAGCACGACGCCGATTCTCAACCCGGAAGGCGTGCTCATCGGGTCGGTTCACGTCGCCCGTGACATCACCGAACGCAGGGCCGCCGAGCGGGAAAGGGAAACCGTCATAGAATTCCTCCGGCTCGTCAATGAAACACACGGCACAGCCGACCTGGTCCGGGCTTCCACCCTGTTCTTCCACGAACGGTCCGGGTGCGAGGCTGTCGGCATCCGGCTTAAGAAGGGGGACGACTACCCGTACTGCGAGGCGCGCGGCTTTCCGGCTGCATTTGTGGAACAGGAGAACAGCCTTTGCGTCCGGGACGCTTCCGGACAGCTTCTGTGGGACAGCGCGGGCAGAACGGTTCTGGAATGTATGTGCGGCAACGTTATCCGTGAGCGATTAGACCCGTCCGAGACGTTCTCTACGGGGCGGGGCAATTTCTGGTCCAACCGAACCGGTGAGGTGCTTTCGTGCAGGATGGAAGCGGACCGGGAGACGCTCATTCGCAACAGGTGCGGCACCGAGGGCTATGAGTCGGTGGCGTTGATTGCGCTGCGTGCCGGCGACGAGTGTCTGGGTCTGCTCCAGTTGAATGACAGGCGAAAAGACTGCTTTACCCCCCAGATGATCGCGTTGTGGGAACGGATGGCCGATTACCTTGCAGTGGCCCTGGCAAAGAACCTCGTCGAAGACGCGCTGCGGCAAAGTGAACAGCGTTTTGCTGCGCTGGCCGCTGCCACCTTCGATGGGATTGCCGTCATTGAGGACGGCAGATTCGTGGACGCCAACGAGCAGTTGCTGGAGATCTTCGGATACACCCGTGAAGAACTGATCGGCCAAGAGGTGGGCGTCGGCATTCCGCCGGGGGAACGGGAGGATATTCAGAGTGCCATCCGCGAGGGGCGTGAAAGCCAGGTGGAACACCAGTTTGTCCGAAGGGATGGCATGACGATTGCGGTTGAGGCCCATGGCAGGACAATTGAACACCAGGGAAGAAAGGTGCGATTCACCGCTGTCCGTGACATCACCGAACGCAAGCAATTGGAGAGTCTGCAGGCATTCCTGGCCCAAGTGAGCGGCGGCGGGACGGGGGAGTCCTTCTTTAACGCCCTGGCCCGTTACCTGGTCGGCTGTCTTGGCATGAACTTTGTGTGCATAGACCGCCTCGAAGGCGACGGTTTGAACGCCACCACGCTGGCGGTCTGGTCCGATGACCATTTCGAGGACAATGTGACATACGCTCTTGTGGACACGCCCTGCGGCAATGTGGTGGGGAACGACGTCTGCTGTTTTCCGGCCAGCGTCTGCCAGTTTTTTCCGAAAGATGAGGTACTTAGGGAACTGCGGGCCGAAAGCTACGTCGGAGCGACGCTCTGGGGCCATACCGGCCGGCCCATTGGACTCATCGCAGTCATTGGGCGCAGTCCAATGACGAATCGAGCGACCGCCGAGGCGGTGCTCAAACGGGTGGCCGTGCGCGCCGCCGCCGAATTGGAAAGGATGGGCGCCGAGGAGGCGCTGCGCAAGTCAGAAGAGCGTTACCGCGCGCTCTTTGACACGCTGATCGAGGGGTTCTGCATTATCGAAATGATCTTTGATTCGTCAGGTAATCCTCTTGACTACCGTTTCCTGGAGACAAACTGGTCCTTTGAGGCGCAGACCGGCCTGGTGGGCGCGCGGGGAAAACGTATTCGAGAATTGACCGCAGACCTCGAAGACCACTGGTTCCGTATCTTCGGAGAGATCGCCACGACCGGCAAGCCCATGCGCTTTGTGAACGAGGCGCGTCCGCTGGGCCGCTGGTTCGAGGTGCATGCCTACAGGATGGGCGCACCCGAAGACAGAAGGGTAGCCATCCTGTTCAACGACATAACCGAGAACAAGCGCTCCCATGACGATCTGGAACGGCTGGTGAGGGAGCGCACGCTGGACCTTTCCCGCGCCAACGCTTCGCTTTCCGACAGTCTGGAACAGCACAGAAAGACGCTGGAGGCGCTGCGCGAAAGCACGGCCCGGCTGGCCGAGGCGCAGCGCATGGCCCGCCTCGGCAATTGGAACTGGGACATTGCCGCGAGACAGGTTCATTGGTCCGATGAGACCTTCCGTCTTCTCGGGTTTGAACAGCAGAAGACAACGCCCTCCTACAGACGTTTCCTGGAGCGGGTATATCCCGATGATCGCCAGCAGGTGGACGCGGGACTGAAGCAAGCCGTCAGCAGCGGGATTCCGTACCGTAACACGTTCCGCGTCACACTGCCCAACGGCGAGATTCGCCACCTGTCCGGACAGGCCGAAGTGGTGTTGGACCAGAATGGGAAGTCCCGGAAATTTGCGGGCACACTCATGGACACCACCGAACAGGTGCGCGCGCGGGAGGAGGCAAAGATTCGCAACC
>CALDSM010000147.1 GCA_937923585.1 uncultured bacterium | reverse complement strand
GAGATCTGATCGTGACTGGAGTTCAGACGTGTGCTCTTCCGATCTAGCAGCGGCGTTGCCCCCGCCGCATACGCGCCCGCCTCAATGACAAAGTCCAAACGGATGGGCAACGTTCCCACGTCATTGCCAATGATCGTTCCACTCATATATCGGGCCTCCCTAAGCGGCCCTGATTCTAGCACACCGGCGCGGAAACGGCCACCACCGGCACGTCTCCATGGTCCACCACCGTCGCTTTTGCGCCCCCGCCCCCTTTCCGTCTACAATCTCCGCAGGCCTTTGGCCAAAGGGAGCACGCCATGATTGTGGTGAATGAGGAGTCCTCGCGCTGGCTGCGGGAAATGGCGCGGTTTGTATGCATCAAAAACGTCCTGTTCATCTACGGGAACGTATACGATCTGGTCTCATTCCCCGTTCAGGGGGACGAGCCGAACCAACTGCGCTGGACCGAAAGCGACCTGCCCGGATTCCTGCGCCGCTTCCTGCTCGGCATGAAATACGAGATTGTTGCCTGGGCAGACCCGGTCGAAGACCTGACCTTTGTGTCGCCCGAGATGGAGGTGCTCTTCCACAAGATCGAGCGGGGCGGCGAGCCGGATGACAAGGACAAACCCGTTTCAGATGCGGACCAGAGCCGGGCGGAACTGGAACAGGGCCGCTCCATGAACCAGCAGCAGCAGGGCGGCATGTTCAGCCGCGCCGCGGACAAGTTCCGCGGCGGCAAGCCCCGCGCGGTGGACTGGGAAACCGTCGTGCACCGGATCGGGCTGGGCCTGCAAAACACCAAAGTGCCCTGCGCGTTCGTGATTGATTTCGCGTCGCGTCTGACCTCGACCCCGGACCGGCTTCCGCGCGACGAGCGCATGCTGATGACGCGCCTGCTCAAGGCAACCATGGCCAGCCGCGAGGTCATCCGCGAGGACGGGCGCTGGAACAACCTGATCATCCTCATCTGCGAGAAGCTGAACGACCTGCCCGCCTTCCTCTACCTGAACAGTCCCCGTGCGCGCTCCATACACATCGAGCACCCGGATCGGGACGAGCGGGAGCGTTTCGTCCGCCGCTATTACCGCTACTTCCACGGGGCCGTGGGCCCGCAGGAACCGCCGCCCAGGCAGGTGGTGAAAGAGTTTGTGGACGAGTCCGAAGGGCTCACGAACTATGAGATGCGCAGCCTGGTCAACCTGTCGCTGCGCGAGCGCATCCCCGTGGTGGACGGCCAGACCGGCATGTCGAACGTGAAGCGCATCTCGGAGATGTACAAGTACGGCGTGACCGAAAGTGAATGGGACAAGATCAGCGTGGAGCGCCTGGCCGGGGCCGAGGAGTTCATCCGCACCCGCATCAAGGGCCAGGACGCCGCCGTGGCGCGGGTCATTGACATCGTCAAGCGCGCCAAGATCGGCATTGCCGCCGGCGACAGCGACAAATCCAACCGGCCCCGTGGCGTGCTGTTCTTCGCCGGCCCCACGGGTGTCGGGAAAACCGAGATGGCCAAGGCCATGGCCGAGCTCCTGTTCGGCCGCGAGGACCGGCTGCTGCGCTTCGACATGAGCGAGTACGCCTCGCCCAATGCGGACCAGCGCCTGATCGGCGCGCCTCCGGGCTACGTCGGCTACGAGGAGGGCGGCCAACTCACCAACGCCGTCAAGAACAACCCCTTCGCGATCCTGTTATTCGACGAAATTGAGAAGGCCCACGGAAGCATCTTCGACAAGTTTCTGCAGATTCTGGACGACGGGCGTCTGACCGACGGCAAGGGCGAAACCGTCTACTTCTCCGAATGCATCATCATCTTCACCAGCAACCTGGGCACGGTGGCCCGGTCGGAGGGCGAGGCGCCGCAGGTGCTGGTCACCCCGGACATGCCCTACACTGCCATGAGGGACTGCGTGCTGGAAGCCATCCGCGACCACTTCAATTTCGCCCTGGGCCGGCCCGAGATTCTCAACCGTTTCGGCGACAACTTCGTGGTGTTCGACTTCATCAAGCCACCGCTCGACGAGCAGATTGTGGACCTGCTTATCGGCAAACTGGCCCATGCCGCCCTGGAAACCAGGGGCATCTCGGTCGTGGTCGAGGATGCCGCGCGCGGCAGGCTGGTTGAACATGCGCGCACCCACCTGCACCACGGCGGACGCGGTATCCGCAACGCTGTGGACTACGCCCTGGTCAACCCGCTCAGCCGGGCACTGTTCGACGGCAACGTGCCCGCGGGCGCGCGGTTGCGCGTGCTGGACCTGGTGGACCGCGGCGAGGACGCCCCCACCCGCTTTGAACTGGTGGTTCGGACCGAACCTGGATGAACACCCTGCGCCTGTTCGCCCTGGCCTGGCCTGTGACGGCATTGGGGCCGGGAGACCGCGCGGTACTTTGGGTGGCCGGATGCCCGCGCGACTGCCCGGGGTGCATCAGCCCCGAAATGCAGCCCCGGGATGCGGGCGAGGACGTGCCGGTGGACACACTGGCCGCCCGGCTGGAGCGCATCGCCGCGCCGCTTGACGGCCTGACCATATCCGGTGGGGAGCCTTTTGACCAGTCGGATGCCCTTGCGGACCTGCTGGACCGGTTGCGCGCCTCGCGTCCCCACTGGAACGTGCTCATCTACACGGGCTACCTGCTTGAGGAACTCCGCGCAGACCCTGTCCGCGCGGTGCTGTTGGAACACACAGACATCCTGGCGGACGGCCCCTACCGGCGGGAGATTCCCCGCACCCACCCGCTGACCGGGTCCGGAAACCAGCGCGTGCATTACCTGACCCCGCGCGGCGGGGCACTGCGGGAGGCGGCGGAAGCGCTGGAACCCGGCGCCATGAATCTGGGGCTAAGCCGCTCCGGCCGGTCGGACATGATCATCGGCGTCACCGACGCCCAAAAACGCGCCGAAGCCTGCCGTGAACTCACAACACCCCCCGAAAATCCCGCGAAAAACGGGGACTGACACGCCTTTCGGCAGTTTGAAAGGCGTGTCTGTACCTGCTTTTCGCGGGGCGGGAGTCGCCTTTAGGCAGTTTTAGAGGCGTCTCCGCAACTGCTTTTCGCGGCGCTCTTGCGTCACAATAAGACGCCATCAGCATCATTCCCCACGCGAGCCTTACTGCGAATACCTCCCTTTTTGCTGTGGTATTCCCTGCCAGGGCCGCCGACACACACAGGCCGTCCAGAACGGCCGCCCCCCCCCCCGCCGACAGAAAACTCCTGTTGACAGATTCGCAGAAGGCGCATATTATTATGGATGGTTCCTCTTGGTGTCGTCTGTCCGTCAGGCGGCGGCAGGAACGGCTTGCGCGGGCACGCGGGCCGGGTTGACCGGGTGAGGTTGTAAGCTTTTTGAATCCGTGTCATGAAAGGGTGCGCCATGGCCAAGATCCTATGTGCAGACAGTGACAAACGGCTGTCCTGGTTGCCGAATGATTTCTGGGACACCACGGGGCACGAGTGGGCTGCCGTGCCGTGCGGGGCATCGGTGTGCGACTTCCTGCGTGACCACGGGGGAGACCTCGCGATTGTGGAGGTCATGCTTCCCGATGTCTGCGGGTTTGAAGTCTGCCGCCGCATTCGGGCGGACCGCCAATTGTTCACAACGCCGGTAATGCTGGTCTCGCAAACGGCCGACACGGAGGAAATTGAGCACGGACTCGCCCAGGGCGCGGACGATTATCTGGACAAGTCGCTCGATTCTTTGGAGCTTCAGCGCCGCATCAGGTCTGTGCTGGACGCTTCGGCGGCAGCCGCCATGCCGGACCCCGTGACAAATCTGATGAATGAGCGCATGGCCAAGTACATGGTGCAGCATTGTGTCAGCGCGCGAAACCCTTTCGCCCTGGTGTGTTTCGAGGTGATCCGGCTGGCTGAGTTTGCCAGACAGGCGGGCACCGGGGCGGCCGGCATCGCGTTGCGCCGCGCGGCTTGCATTCTGGAAACCTGCGGCAGGCCGCTGAAGGATGATTTTTTCCGTCCCGCCCACATGGGCGCGGCCCATTTCATGTGTCTCGTCCCGCCGAAGATGGCGGAGAAGTACTGCAACTGGGTCTACAGCACCTGGGTCAAGCGCCTGCCCGAACTCTATGAGTTTCTTGGCGTGGTCCCGGCGGACCCGGACAAACCCGGCACCCAGGGTGTGCCGTGCCTGGACGCCCTGCTCTATTACACGGTGTGTCCCGGACACACCCGCAGTTCCGCGCACGACTGTTTTCAGACGTTGATCACCATCCGCGAGCATGCGCTGCGCAGCGGCGGGGGCATCTTTGCGGACCACCGCGTTCACTGAGCCCTCAAGGCCATAAAAGCGGGCGGCAATGCCGTCCGGAAAGGAATCCGCCATGGGCGACGGCGATATTATTGCACTCTTTTTCTTCTTCTTCTGGATGCTCTTCGTCCTGATGATCGGCCTGACATCCGGCTGACACCCTGTCCCGTCTTGAACTGAACTTCACAGGCGCAATGTGTGGCAGACATTCTTGTCTGCCGTCTTCGGTCAGGCAGACCGGAAGGCGGACAGGAATGTCCGCTGTAAATTGTGCTCCCTTCCCCTTCGCCCTTTGCCCAACCGGCAGGGGTCTGCTATGCTGGCGCACGTTCTGCGGCCAACAACCCCGGGAGACCCTGTCATGCTGGCAAGCCTTGCCCTGATGATCGTTGCGGCGACCGCCGCCAACGCGCCCCTGTATGAGTCCGAGTTCATCTTTCCCCCCAATGACAAGCACAACCATGGCTCCAGCATTGTCGAGGCCGCTGACGGCACCCTCGTCACCGCATGGTTCCACGGTTCCGGTGAGCGCAAATCAGACGACGTGATGGTGCAGGGCGCCCGGCGTCATCCCGGCGGCCAATGGTGCGAGCCTTTCGTGATGGCCGACACGCCCGATCTGCCGGACTGCAATCCCGTGCTGTTCATAGACCCGCGCGGCACGCTCTGGCTCATCTGGATCACCGTGCAGGACAACGAATGGGGCGGTTCGCTGCTGAAGTACCGGCTGTCGGACGACTACCTGGGCGACGGCCCGCCCAAATGGCGCTGGCAGGATGTCATTCACACCCGGCCCGTGGACCTGGAGCAGCGCTTCTCCAAACTGGTGGATGCCGGGCTGGAGGTGCTGGGCCCCATTCTCGACTCGGTGCCTGAACTCTCCAACTTCAAGAAGGAGGCCTTGGACGCCAAGGAGAAGTCGGGCAACAAGCTCTTTCAGCGGATCGGCTGGATGACCCGCCTGCACCCGATCATGGTGGGCGAAAACAGGATGCTGCTGGGTCTCTATTCCGACGTGTTCAACTGCTCGCTCGCCGCCTGGACCGAGAACTGGGGCGAGACCTGGTCCTGCAGCGCACCCATCCTCGATCCGGAACTGCGCAACATCTCCAACATCCAGCCCAGCTTTGTGCAGCGCAAGAACGGCGAGATTGCCGCGTTCATGCGCGACAACGGCATCCCCAAGAAGGTGCGCACCGCCACGTCGAAAGATCTGGGCGCCACCTGGTCTGACGTGGGCACGCTGCCCATAGACAATCCCGGTTCCAGCGTGGAGGCGATCGCGCTCAAGAGCGGGCGCTGGGCGCTCGTCTGCAACGACACCGGCGACGGACGCAACCGGCTGACCGTGTTTCTGTCCGAGGACGAAGGCCTGACCTGGCCCAAGTTCCGCAGGCTGGAGAACCTGCCTGAGAAGGAGGACGGCAACTTCTCCTACCCGTCCATGATACAGGCGAAGGACGGCAGCATCCACGTCTCCTATTCCCACACCCGGAAAGATGTGAAGGGCAGCACCATCAAGCACGCCCGCTTCAACGAAGAATGGGTTCTGGAAGGCGACCCGGCGAAGTAACCAGCGACTGCCGTCAGCCCAAGGGACCGCCACGGATGACCCCAAGTCAGGTCGGCTGTGTAAGTGCCGCCCTTGAAGGGCTGAATTCTTGACATAACCGTCACCTGGGCCTCACGTCCCAGGCTAACGAATACCGCGCTTTCGGCTCTCCCGGACGCATGAACGCCGGTGCAGCATTAAGGCAGAAGAGTTCAAAGTTGGTGTCCTTTTCGACGCTCCAAATGGCTGAACGCCGGTGTTGTATCGCTGCACGAAAGTTGAATGATGCTGTCCTGTTCGGAGCGCCAAAGGCGCAATACAAAATAGCCCGGGGCGTGAGCCCCGGGGACGGACGGCGCCCCAGTCACTCCCGGAGCCCCGAAGGGGCGGCACAAACACGGCGTGACGACTGGGCACCAGCACCTTGCAGAAAAGTCGCCATTTCCAGTCAGTGACTCAACATACAGGGCTATTGCCGTATAATGGAAGTGGCGGGTCTATCCAAAGACCCAACTGAAGGAACCGGCCCGATGAGACAATTTGCCGTCATATTCGAGCAGGGGGAGCACAATTGGGGGGCTATAGTTCCCGACTTGCCGGGGTGCGTAAGTATTGGCGATACGCTTGAGCAGGTTCAGGAGAACATAAAAGAAGCCATAGAACTCTATCTGGAAGAGTTGCAGGATAAGGGAGAGCCCATTCCGGAATCCAGACACCGCATTGGCAACGTTGTTGTGGCCGCATAGGCGGGTCTTGACGATAAGCCGGTAGTCGGAGGCGGCTGTTCCGTAATTCCAGACCCCGTTTCCGTCATCCCCGCTTCGTATCGTGCCGTTTCTTCCGGCAGGTCAATAGACATCCCTTCGGCGGGTCTGGTATCATCCCCAACGTGGCATTCCAGCCGCACTTAGGAGCATTCCCCTACTTTGTTTACCGATTTCCTGAAGAAGATCTTCGGCACCAGCACGGAGCGCGACATCAAGCGGCTGATGCCGCTGGTCGAGGCGACCCGCTCGCACGAGCGGGCCGTCAGCGCCATGAGCAACGACCGCCTGCGCGCGCAAACCGGGCTGTTCAAAGGGCGCCTGGACCAGGGCGCCACACTGGACGACCTGCTGCCCGAGGCCTTTGCCACGGCGCGCGAGGCATCCAAGCGGGTCGCCGGGCTGCGCCCCTTTGACGTGCAGGTCATCGGCGGCGTGGTGCTGCACAACGGCGGCATCGCTGAGATGGTCACGGGCGAAGGCAAGACGCTGGTCGCCGTGCTGCCCTGCTATCTCAACGCGCTCACCGGCCTGGGCATGCATGTGGTCACGGTGAACGACTACCTGGCCCGCCGCGACTCGGAGTGGATGGGCCCCATACACCAGTTTCTCGGACTCAATGTCGGCCTTATCCAGACCTACATGAACAGCGGCGAGCGCCAGGTGGGCTACCGCGCCGACATCACCTACGGCACGAACAGCGAGTTCGGTTTCGACTACCTGCGCGACAACGGCATGGCGGTCGAACCCGCCCAGGTGGTGCAGCGCGGGCACTTCTTCGCGATCGTCGACGAGGTCGACAGCATCTTGATCGACGAGGCCCGCACGCCGCTGATCATCTCCGGGCCGGCCGCGCACACCTCGACGGCGCAGTACATGGAGCTCAAGCCGCGCATCGACCGTCTGGTGCGCGACCAGAACGAGATCTGCAACCGCTTCATCACCGAGGCGAAGCAGG
>CALDSM010000146.1 GCA_937923585.1 uncultured bacterium | reverse complement strand
GACCACCGAGATCTACACTCTTTCCCTACACGACGCTCTTCCGATCTATGCCCTCGTCTTTATTGACGCCGTCGGTCATGGCCATTTTGTACTCGCGCAGGAAGTTGCCCTGGATGCCGAAGATGCGGCCGGTCACACCGGCGGCAAGGTCGGACGCAAGATAGACGACCATGGGGCTGATCTTCTCCGGGCTGAGTTCTTCGGGGACCATGCCGAGGTCGGCCGTCATGCGCGTGAAGGCAATCGGGACGATGGCATTGACCGTGATGCTGCTCTTCATCAGCTCGATGGCCGCGACGCGGGTGAACCCGGCGATGCCGGCCTTGGCGGAGCCGTAGTTGGCCTGGCCGAACTGGCCGATGAGGCCCGACGTGGAACTGGTGTTGATAATGCGGCCGCCCTGCCCCTGCTCGACCATTTTGCGCGCCGCCGCCTGCGACACCGCAAAGGTGCCCTTCAGGTGCACGGCAATCACGGCGTCCCACATGGCCTCTTCCATCTTGAGCAGGCTTTTGTCGCGCAGGATGCCGGCGTTGTTCACGAGGATGTCTATGCGGCCGAAGGCGTCCACGGCGGATTGCACAATGGCCTGGGCGCCTTCGAGCGTGGAGACGCTGGCATAGTTCGCCGCGGCTTCGCCGCCCGCGGCCTTGATCTCGGCCACGACATCGTCCGCCATCTGCGAACCGCCACCCGAACCGTCGCGCGCGCCACCCAAGTCATTCACGATGACCTTGGCGCCCTCCTTTGCAAACGCGAGCGCGTGCGCCCGTCCGATTCCGCCGCCCGCACCCGTTACAACCGCCACTTTTCCGTCCAGCAGACCCATGGTAATGACCCTCTCTTGGTTGATTTGACCGCAGCGCAGAGTCTAGCACAAATAGTGGGAATATGGCGAAAGACGGGCTGAAGGGCTACGTGCAGCAAGGCAATAGTCCAAAAGCCATCCCAAGACCCATCCTGCAGACAACGGTCTCTACTCAAGACCAGCCCGGTCCGTCATCCCCCCGAAAGCGGGGACCCAAAGTTCCCGCGCAGAAGCATGGATTCCCGCCTTTGCGGGAATGACGGTGATACGATTCAATCGTGCAGGTCTCGGGTGTTTCGCGATGAAATGGAGGTTCTGGGATAGCTTCCAGGATACGCGGCCGCAGGCTGCGCAGATTCGCGCGGGCCAAGGCATGCAGCACATCGCTTCGGCCGCACCATGGCATCTTTCAAGCGCGTTCGGAAAGACGAGGCGGCCCTTTTGCATGCGGGGCAGCGTCTACGCGAAAGGAAAGGCATGACAGACGATTGTTGACACCCGGACCCGACGGGTCTAACATGGTGACAGAAGTCATGTTGCGTATCCTCTGCAGTTCAAGCCCGTTTGACAAGGAGGAATTACCGATGCTGACGACCAATGCAGCCGTCCTTTCATGCCGCCTTCCCCTTTTCACCTTGATTCTGACCCTGCTGTTTCTTTCCGGCTGTTCCGTAACCGTGCCCAACCTCGTGGGCATGGACCGCGCGGCCGCTCCGGCCGCGCTGGAGGACGCACACCTTGCCCTGGGAACGGTTAGCTCGGCGTACAGCGACACGGAGCCGTTGGGAAGTATCCTCACCCAGAATCCGGCGGCAGGCAGCCAGGCGCCCCGGGACAGCGCGGTTGCGCTGGTCGTGTCGCGCGGCCGCGTCATCCTTGCCGACCCGGAAACCCCCGCCGCCGCATCCGCACAGGACGGACTGACCTGGGCCACGGCCTACGACACGCTGCAGGAGGCTGTGGACGCAGCCTATTTCCGGAGCGCCGAGGTGTGGGCGGCGCGCGGCTCCTTCGGGGAGAACCGCGCGGCCAAGGACGCATTCGGCTCGTTGCTGCTCCGGGAAGGCATCGCCGTGTACGGGGGGTTCAGCGCGGCGGAGAATTTCCGCGAAGAGCGGAACTGGTCCACCAATCTGACCGTGATCGAAGGCGCCGCCGCCCTTGCCGGCGAGCCGGCCGTCCATGTGGTGACCGGCGCGGAGGGTGCCCGCCTGGACGGATTCACCGTCCGCGGGGGAGACGGCGGGGAGAGTTCCGGCGGCGGCATGATCAACTCCAGCCCGTCAATGGCCGTCGCAAACTGCGCCTTCACCGGCAACACGGCAAACTCAGGAGGCGCGATTTCCTGCTGGTATGTGTCGTCCTCTCTTGAAGTGGACAACTGCCTCTTTGCGCGAAACTCGTGCGGCAACCATGGCGGTTCCATCTTGACGGACATGGCGGCGCTGACCCTCCGCGGATGCACCTTTGACCGCAATACCGCCGACAATGACGGCGGGGCCGTGTGCAGCGCGGGAGCCGATGTCACCGTCTCGAACACCACCTTCTCACGCAACTCCGCCTCCGGCAACGGGGGAGGGATTTACGCCTTCAACGGGGGTGACGTGACGCTGACGAACTGCCTCTTCCACTCCAACGAGGCCCTGCGCGGCGGAGCGCTGACCTCGGCCTTCAGCCTGACCAACGCCGTCCTCACCAACTGCACGTTCTCCGAAAACACCGCCTCCGAGTCCGGCGGCGCCGTCTACACCTATCACGGCTCTTTTGCCGCAACCAACTGCATTCTCTGGAACAACACCGGCGCCAACACAATACAGTTCGGCGACAGCACCGCGGTCACACTCAGCCATTGCTGCATCAACGGCGGATGGCCCGAGGGGGGCACCGGCATCCTGGACGACGATCCGCAGTTCCTCGATGCGGACGCTTTCGATTTTCGGCTGCAGTCCGGGTCTCCCTGCCTCAATGCGGGCACCTGGGTGGATGCCCCGGATACGGACCTGCGCGGCGTTTCCCGGCCCCAGGGAAGCGGCATAGACCTCGGCGCTTATGAGATGGCGGACGCCGACTATGAATAGGCGGAGACAGGGGCAATGCAGCGATGCCTTGCTGTCCGCCGGCATTCAGCAGATGTCATGACAGGAGGAACGATGGGCGTACTGGCTGCGTGTGTGATGGCGGCGGTGTGCGCCGGAATGGGGGCGGCTGAACCACCGGTGCCTTTGAAACCCTATGGTGTGGGGATTGTCGGCAATTGCTGCACCCACGGCGCGGGCCTGTGCGGCATGTTCAAGGGGCGCGGCGACACGCGCGTCGTCGCCGCGTTTGAGAAAGACCCCGGGCGCGCGCGGGAACTGGCGGAGGCGCTGGGCGGCCCGCTGGCAGATTCCTGCGACGCCGTCATCCACAATCCGGAAGTTGTCATCGTGGCAATCGCGACGGACCCCTGCGACAAGGCGGACAT
>CALDSM010000145.1 GCA_937923585.1 uncultured bacterium | reverse complement strand
CGGCAGGAACCGGCACACGGCCTCCATGGGCCTGTCGAGCCCCGGTCCGTCCAGCAGGAGGACGTATTCTCCGGGCGGGCCGATTTGCACCTGCCACACCAGGTCTTTCACATCCCCATAGGCCAATGGGGCCGCTGCGGCCAGGTCAGGCGTCTTCACAATTTGGATGCCCGAATCCATGGCCGACAGGCGATAATCGGTCAAGGATGCCTTGTCCCCGCCGCGATTGGTGACTTGCGCCATCACCGAACAGGGCTGTCCGACCCGGTTCACGCCGTTCTCAAACCCGAAGTAGGTGACCACGGGGTCCGCGCTGCCGCCGGGCCAATCCGACATCTTCAGCGACACCGCGTTGATCTCCTTCGCCGAAAGGCGCAACCCCACGGCTTGGATGCGTCCCTTCCAACAGGGATGGCCCCCCAATTCGATATTGTAGGACCGCTTTCCCGGCCGGATGTCAAACGCCTCGCTTTGAATGTCCTGACTGGCGTCCGTTATCCAGAGAAACTCCCCGTGGGCTGCCACCGGGCTCTCCAGTTCCACCACCGCCCAGAGCAGGCCGCTCACATCGGTGGCGAGTGGCGTGCTAAAGCGGGCCTTCTCGCCCGAGATCGCGGGCCAGTGCGTCAGGTCCTCGGCGGACCATTCAGTCTTGTGGGCCTCCGAAGGAACGCCTGTGCCCCAGTCGAGCACACGGATGCTGTCAATCGCAAAATGGATGCCGTCGTACAGGTCAAGCCGGAGTTTGCGGATGGTGCCTTCACGGTGCCATCCGGGCACGATGGCAATCTCCTGAAAGTCGGCGCTGTCGCCCACGGTGAAGCCGGTCACCTTCTTTTCGGAAAATCCCCCGTACTTTCCCTCGGTCTGTCCGGTCCAGAAAAGCTGTCCGCTGCCGGGCCGGTCTGTCTTGATGCGCAGCAGAACATACTGCCACGGCGTGGCCGGAATTTCCAGGATGGGGGAGAAGAACATGGGGTCCCAGTTGACGGTCTGGCCGCACAGCGCACCGTTTTCCAACCGCACGTCGGCAATGTGCTCGTTGGGCTGCCAGGCGTTCTTGTCGGCGTCGGTGTCGAATTCCCAGGCGGGCAGGGTACCGCCGCACAGCATCACGGCACACACTGAGGCGAGAAACATGCTCGTTGCTCCTTTGGATGAAACACGGGCCACCGCCGGGTATACTAGGGGGCCGCCGAGAGGGCGGCCTGGAGGACACCGGCAATGACACCTTCCTATGGGATTCACTATACATCGCAACTGCCCGCCGTGAAAAGCGGCTGGGATGATCCCGCATGGGCAAAGGCCGAACCGCTCAACATTGACCAGTTCCACCCCAAGAGCAGTGACCATCATCCGAAGGTGCAGGCCCGGTTGCTGCACGACGCTCGGGCACTGGCCGCTATCTACCGGGTGGAGGACCGTTTCGTGGTCTGCCGCCAGTCGGGTTTCAACGCCATGGTGTGCCGGGATTCCTGCGTGGAGTTCTTCGTGCGCCCCAAGTCGGACAAGGGTTACATGAATTTCGAAATCAACTGCGGCGGCACCATTCTGTCCCAGTACGTCGAGGACTGGACGCGCGAAGAGGGCAAGTTCAAGAAGAGCCGGTTTGTGGAGAAAAAGTTTCTCAAGATGATCGAAATCGCCGCCTCGCTCAAGGGGCCGATCATGGAGGAACGAGCCGATCCCGTCACCTACACCGTGTCGTTCCGTATACCCTTTGGCGTGTTCGAAGCGTATCTAGGCGCGCTGGGCAACGTGCATGGCCAGGTCTGGCACGCCAACTGTTACAAGTGCGCCGATGAATCCTCCCATCCCCACTGGGCCGCGTGGTCCAATGTGGGGGAGAACCTGAATTTCCACCAGCCCGAGCGCTTCGGGTTGATGCGGCTTGAATAAACCACGGAGGTTTTGATGTCTTCCATTCCGAAATTCGCCGATGCGGATACTGCCGCCTGCCTTGCGGGGGCGCTGTCTGATCAATATGCCATCGTCGCCAATCCGCCCTACATCTATCCGCCCTACGACGTCTACCCATTGTCCAAGGGCACGCCCGTGCTCGAAGAGGGCCTGCTCGCCGCGGTGATGGACATGGACGGCACGACGACGACCACGGAACCCTGCTGCATTGACGCGCTGAACACCATGGTGCGCCGTTGCTGCGGGCGCGCCGAGGACCCGGCATGGCCCGGGCTGGACCAGGCGCGCGACTATCCGCACATCATCGGCAACAGCACCACGAAGCACGTGGAGTACCTCATGCGCGCCTATGGTGCCGATTTTCGCGAAGATGCTTTGCGCGAGCACCTCGTGCGAGGTGCGGCCTGGACACTGTCCCGCGGCAAAGACCCCGGTCGCAAGCGCGACCTGCGCAACACGCTCGCCGCGCTTGGTGTTGCTGATTTGGAGCAAGATCCCGCGTTTCAGGAACTCATGAAGGCCGGTGACTACTATTCAGCGGACACGCGCGGCATGGCCGTGGCTGTTGCTGGGTCCGGCCGGCATGCGTTCAATTTCGAGGGCATCTCCAATCTGACCCGTGCGGGTATCGAGATCTATTACCAGCGGTACCACGAGGTGCTGGGATGGGTCGCCGACGGACGGGGCGATGAGATGGCGGAACAGGTGCTGGGACCCGGCGGGAAGCGCCTGATCGGCCCAATGCCGGGCGTGGGCGTGTTTCTGGCGCTGCTCAAGGGCTGGCTCGGCGCGGAGGCCGCAAGTTTTGCGGAATTGCTGGCCGAACCGCTGGTGACGGCGGGAATGATGGACAAAGATGAAGTCCCTGCCTGTCGTGAACGATTGGGCGACTTGGGTGCCTATTTGGAAAGGCATCCCGCGCGCGTGGCACTGGTCACGTCATCCATCTTCTATGAGGCAGACTTGGTGCTGACCGAGGTGTTCCGTATCCTGCGTACGGAAATTACCCGGTGGCCCGTAAGCGAAGACAAGCAATCCTTCCTGCTGGAACACTTCGCCAGCCCGCATGTCTATTACGACGGGTTTATCACCGCGACCGATTCCAGCGAAATACGCCTAAAGCCGCACCGCGACCTTTATTCGATGGCCATGCATGAGATCGGTCTTTATCCAGAAGACTTTGGGAAAGTGGTGGGCTTTGAGGATAGCGAGTCGGGAACCATTGCCATACGCGCCGCGGGCATCCGCGTCTGCTGTGCGCTGCCGTTCCACATGACCACAGGCCACCGATTCGAAGCGGCCACGCGGGTTTCTCCGGGCGGATTACCCGAGGTTATGCTGAAACATGGCCT
>CALDSM010000144.1 GCA_937923585.1 uncultured bacterium | reverse complement strand
GATGTCCTTTTGCGTGCTTTCAAACCACTCTCACACGCTGCAACCCCAGCCCTTCTGCTAATCATGGCCGCAGTTTGGGGCTTATCCCCCGCCTTGGCCCAGGAAACCGTCACCCATCCTTCCAAAATCTACAGTTACGGCATGTTCGGCGCTTTTGCCTTCTCCCCCGACGGCACCAGGGTTGCCCTCGCACACAGCAACGCGGTGAGCATCCTTGATGCGCAGACACTGACACGCCTCGACACCTTCTTCACCACCCACTACAGCCCGATTGGCATGCGGTACGATGCGGACATAACCTCCATCGCCTACTCGCCGGACGGAACCCGCATCGCAGTGGGCGCGGACATGGCCAGCGTCTTTGATGCCGCCACGGGAACGGCCGTTTACACAATTGAAAGCGCGGGTGCGCGCACGGTCGCCTATTCTCATAACGGCGCCTACCTGTTTACTGGTTCTGCCAGTGGTACCGCCGAACTGTGGAACGCCGCCACGGGCGCGCACATCAGAACCTTCACCGGTCACACCAATGCCATCCTCTCCGCAGCGTTTTCCGCGGACGACGCGCAGTTGCTCACCGGTGCGGATGACAACAAGGCCATCGTCTGGAACGTCGCCGACGGCCAGTCCATCCGAACGCTGGCCGACCACACGGACGGTGTGTCGTCCGTGGCCTTCATGCCCGGCACCACCACGCCGCTTACCGGTTCCTATGACCGCACCGTGCGCCGATGGAATGCGGGCGGCACCGTTGTGCTGACCGTCCCGGACCGCGTCGCCTCACTGGCCGTCAACGGCGCGTATATCGTGGCCTATTCCGCTGAAGGCTCATTCTTTGTGTGGGACAGCGCCACCAACCAGGATGCCGGCGAGTTCATGCCCAATCCAACGGCAGACTCGACTGGAAACGCCACCATCGTCCGGCAGGTGGCCTTTTCGCCCGACGGAACCCGGATGCTCTCCGGTAGCGCATCGAGCGCGCATCTTCGCCTGTGGGACATGACGGAATGGGCCAAAGTCGTAAAATGCACCGGCCATACGGACTGGCTGACCTCCGCGGCCTTCTCGCCTGACGGCACAACCGTGCTTACCGGCGCGCGCGACAAGACCGCCAAACTCTGGAATGCCGCCACCGGAGCCGAGATCCGCGCCTTCACGGGCCACGCAAGCTACATCTACTCCGTTGCTTACTCCCCGGACGGCACAAAAATTGTCACCGGTTCCCAGGACAAGACGGCCAAGATCTGGGACACCGCCACCGGAACCGTTTCCTCCACGCTCACCGGCCACACTGACACGGTGTATGCCGTTGCCTTTTCCCCAGACGGAACCAGGGTGCTCACCGGCTCGCGCGACAACACCGCCAAACTCTGGAACGCCGCCACCGGGGCGGTGCTGCAAACCTACACCCTCCCCGCCAATGTGGATGTCGGTTCCGTTGCCTTTTCGCCCGACGGCCACCGGGTACTCCTGGGCATGTACAACACCGCCAAGACCTGGGACGCCAACGACGGCTCCGAACTGGTCACCTTTGGCGATGAATACACGGGCGAAGTCACCTCAGTCGCCTTTTCGCCCGACGGATTGAAAGTCATCATCGGCTACACGAATGACACGGCCAAGATCTGGGATTCAAGTTCCGGGGCGCTGCTCAAGACCCTCACGGGCCACATCAACAACATCACCTCCGTGGCGTTCTCGCCCGACGGGCTCAAGGCGCTCACCGCCTCGCTCGATTTCACCGCCCGGCTTTGGGATGTGTCGTCCGCCCAGCCTTTGGCCACCATTGTGGGTCACGGCAATTATGTGAACGGCGCGGCCTTCTCACCCGACGGCGGACGGGTGGTGACCGCCTCGCAGGACAAAACGGCACGCATCACACCGATTAAACAGGCCGTCCCGATTGCCAGCCTCGACCTGGGCATGAAGCATGACTGGACGCGCCTGGACCTCGTTTCGGCCCTTTCCCCGGACGGTGCCAGGGTGCTCACCAGCGCCAACGACAACACCGCGAGGCTCTGGGAAGCGAACAGCGGAGCGCTGCTGCAAACATACACGGGGCACACGAACCGCGTGACCGATGTCGCCTTTTCGCCCGACGGCACAAGAGTGCTCACAGGGTCCTATGACAAGACCGCCAAACTGTGGGATGCGGCCTCGGGTTCCCTGCTGCAAACATTCACCCAGCACACCGCGGTCGTCTACTCCGTGCAATTCAGCCATGACGGCGCAAGAGTGCTTACCGGCTCCAATGACGGCAGCGCCATCCTGTGGAATGCCGGAGACGGTTCCATTGTGCGCGCCTTCAGCAAGCCGGGCAACATTTACCACGTTGCCGACGCGGCGCTGTCCCCCGACGGCACGCGGGTGCTCACCGCCGTGGACGGGAACATGGCCATCCTGTGGGACGTTGCCACGGGAAGCCAGCTCATGGGGTTTGCCCACGCAGGAAAGGTCAATGCCGTCGCCTTCTCGCCCGACGGCTCCGCGGTGCTCACCGCTTCCGCCGACAAAACCGCCAAGCTCTGGAACCCGGCAGACGGCAGCGAGCTGCACACCTTTGGAAATCCCTCCGACGCCCCCCCCGCGTACACCGGGCCGATGGGCACCGCGGCGTTCTCGCACGACGGAGCCAAGATCTTAACCGGCAGCGGGGATGATTACACGATGCGCCTTTGGGACCTTGCCACGGCCCGGGAACTCATCCGGTTTTCCGGTGTCGGCGCGAAGACTGTGCAGGCATCCTCCGACGGCGCGCGCATTCTCACCACGGACGGCATCGGCGCGGGCATGGTGATGCTCTGGAATGTGAACCCGAATGCCCGGCCTTCGGGACGGCCCGTCGCGCTGGGCGAACAGGTCACCTCCTTCGCGCAGACCAATGCTTACCGGGATTTCGCGCTGAACCTTGCCGCGGGCCAGGCACCCAATCTTGTCGCGCGTTTCACGCACACGCCCACCACGTCCGGAGACTGGTCGCTGGTCGGGGCGTTAACACAACTGCCCACGCTGGCCGCCCGCGACTGGACCGGGCATTTCGTCGGCACGAATGAAGACGGATTCCAAGTGTTTGAACTGCTCGTTCCCGCCCCGGCCGCCGGACTCTACAATTTCGGTGCCTACTACGCGAATCCGCAGGGCGGAGACCTTGTCGGTTATCGAATGGAATGTCTCGCCGTGAACCGCCACCTGTCCGGCCTAAGTGCCACCACCGGAAGCAACACCGGCACGACCAGTGTGCAGCTCTACGGGTTGGGCTTTGCGGACGGCCTCACCGTACAGCTTCTGAATGATGACGGCCAGGTGGTGCGCACGGTCAGCCCGTCGGCGTGGAACGCAACCGCGCTAACCCTGTCCGTGGACCTGACCGGCCTGCCTCCCGGCGAGTACAACATGGCCGTCGTCTGGCCCGGCGAAACCCTGACGCTCAGCCAAACCTTCACCGTGACGCAGGGCGCTGCCGGACCCCGGCTTGAGGCGCATATCGAGGTTCCGTCTGCCGCCCGATACGACCGGCCGTCCACGCTGTGGCTCAACTATGCCAACACCGGCGATGCGGACATGCTGGCGCCGCTGTTCATTGTCTCGGTGAAGGACCAGCCCGCAGTCATGCGGCTGATGCCCACACTGCAATGGAGGACGCCCACCGTCCAAGTGTTGGGCGTGAATCCCGAAGGCAGCGCGGGGCTGCTGCCCGCCGGAGCCCGCAATCGCATCCCCATCTACTTCACTTCCTTTGGCGACACACAATCGGCCTCACACTTCACACTGGAACAGATGACAGCCGACGAGAGTCCGGTGGATTGGGCCCAGATTGGGATGGACATGCGGCGGCCCGGACTCTCCGACGAGGCTTGGGAGGCGATCTGGACGCGATTCTCCGCGAAAGCCGGGGACACATGGGCTTCCCTGCTCGAACTGGTGGACGCGGACGCCACATGGCTCGCCCAGCACGGGCGGCCCACCAATGACTTGAATGAAATCCTGACGTATGAATTGTCCGACGCGGGCGTGCGGCGGGGCGGAAGCAAACTCCTCGACACCGCGACCGACGCCCACTGCCCCGCATGGAGGCTGCCAATCACGTTTGAGCGTGCTGCCAGCGTGGCGCTTGACCAGCGTCTGCGCATCGGCCCGCTCGGCCGCGTTTGGTCGCACGCCTATGAATACAAGGTTGAGTTTCCCTCCCAATACCGCGCCGCCGTCGTGGAACCTGCCGGAACACTTCGCTGGTTCGAGCAGCGCCGTTATGCGGGCGTGTGGGAAAGCGACTTGGGCGACACCGGCCAGTTCGAGGGAAGCGAGGGAAATCCCTGCAGGATCACCGAGCCGGACGGCTCATGGTCTTCCTTCGACGCGGAGGGCAGGCTGTCTGAAATTCGCGAGTCGAATGGGGACCGCATTGCCCTTTCCTACGGCGGCGGCCAGGGGCTTGTCCAAATAGCCCATTCCAACGGCGGCACCTTCACGCTGGGCTACAACG
The DNA here is from genome assembly GCA_937923585.1 of uncultured bacterium. Taxonomy (GTDB): domain Bacteria; phylum Hydrogenedentota; class Hydrogenedentia; order Hydrogenedentales; family CAITNO01; genus CAITNO01. Next base: position 2,031 of record CALDSM010000144.1, on the reverse strand, counting down.
GCCAGGGCCGGATAGAAACGTTGACCGACCAGGCGGGCCAGGTGACAACGTATGCTTACGACGCATCGGGCGAGCATCTGGCGTCCGTGACCGCCCCCGGCGGTGTCACGACCCAGTATGCCTACGAAACGTCCGGCGGTCCCGCCATGCACGCCCTGACATCCGTCACCTATCCCGACGGTTCCCAGCGCGCATTCACCTATGACGCAGAGGGACGCCTGGCGGCGGTGACGCACAACGGCAACACCGAGAGGCTCAGCATAGCCTACGACGGACCGGCCGGCAAGACCATCACCGATGCCACCGGCGCGTCCTGGCGGTACTTCTATGGACCGCAAGGACAGTTGATCCGGTTCCTGGACCCGCTTGACCATCTCAGCCAGCTAACCTACGACGGCGGCCAGAACCTGACCCGCTTCGTCCTGCCCGACGGCGGCGCCCATGAACTTCGGTACGACCAGCGCAACAACCTCATCGAATGGCTCAATCCAAACGCAGATTCCGTTAAGTGGGGCTACACGCGGGTGCTCATCAGCCCCGGGGTCTTCCCCGATCGCCTGGCCTCGGTCAAGGATCCCAATGGAAACGAATCCACTTTCGCATACAACACCCTGGCAAACCCGACAACGGCCGCGTACCCCGACGGCACCGCGTCCGACTACGGGTACAACAGCAACGGGACCAAATTGGCGTCGTTCTCCAATCGCAGGCAGCAGAAGGTCACATGCACCTTCAACGCCCGCGGCCAGTTGACGGGAAAGGCTTATCCCGACGGGTCTTCCGCCTCCTACGAATACGACGCTGCTGGACGCCTCGTCTCCGCCACGAACGACGCCGGCACGGTCACGATAGCCTACGATGCCCGCGGCTATATGACCGGAATTCAGCACCCTTCCGGCCACGGATACACCTATCAGTACAACGATGCGGGACAGCGCACGCAGCGGGTCGGGGATGACGGATACACGCTCAATTACGCCTACGATGCGTCCGGGCGCATGGAGTCTCTCCGGGATGGAAACGGGATTCCGCTGGTGCGCTATGAGTATGACGAAGCCGGCCGCCTGACACGGGAAACAAGGGCCAACGGCACGTACACGACCCATGCCTACGACGCGGCGGGGCTCGTCACCGGGCTGACGAACTGGGCCGCGGATGCGGCGGTCCAGTCGCAGTTTAATTATGCCTACGACCTGAACGGCAACCCCCTTTCGGTGACCACACCGCAGGGCACAACGGTGTACACCTATGATGCCGCCGGGCAGCTTGCGACCGTGGCTTATCCAAACGGACACAGCGCTTCCTATGAATACGACGCGGCGGGCAACCGCATCGGCGTCATCGCCAATGGCTTCCCAACCGCCTATTCAACGAACATCCTGAACCAGTACACCCAGGCGGGCAACGCGCAGTTTCAATACGACGCCGACGGGAATCTAACCTCCCGTACCGACCCAGGCGGCACAACCACTTACGAATACGACCCGGAAAACCGCCTGATCCGCGTCATCACCCCGGCCGACGGAACCTATGACTACACCTATGACTCCCTCGGCAACCGCACCGCCGCCACCCACGGCGGCAGCACAACGCGCTATGTCCACGATCCCTACGGCACCGCGAACGTGGCCGCCGAATACGACGGTCTCGGGGAGTTGATCGCGCGTTACGCCTATGCCGAGGGCCTGGTCGCGCAGCAGGGCGTTGGCGGTCACTACGCCTACTATGCCTATGACGCCACCGGCAACACACGCCAGATTTCGGATGCCGGCGGAGTTGTCGTCAACGAATACGACTATGATCCCTTTGGCGGACTGCTGGGCAAGAACGAGTCCGTGGCCAACCCCTACAAATTCGGGGGACGCCACGGCGTTGCCCAAGATCCAACCGGCCTGCTGCACATGAAGTTGCGGCACTATGACGCCGCTTTGGGCCGTTTTGTCTCCCCCGATCCCCTGGGATACACCGCCGGTGCCAATTTGTACACGTATGCCTTTAACAGTCCTGTCCGTTACGTGGATCCCGAAGGCA
>CALDSM010000143.1 GCA_937923585.1 uncultured bacterium | reverse complement strand
AAGGCGAGGCCGACCGACATGTAGACCCGGGCGTTGCAGCGGTCGCCCCAGTAGCCGTTCACGAATTTGGATAGGCCATAGACCAACCCGTGCAGCGTCAGAAACATGCCGAGACTGGTCTTGGTGATACCGAGTTCGGCTTCCATGCCGGGTATCGCGAGGCTGAAATTCTTGCGCAGAAAGTAGAAGAACGTATACCCCACCATGGTGGCGATAATGGTGCGGTACTGCCAGTACTTGAACCGCTTGGCTGTTTCCGGCGTCATTGAGTGTTGCTGATCCTGCGGGTACATCAAGCTTCCTTTCGCGTGCATCCTCGCGCTGCGCCCTCTTCTTCGCAGAAGAACGGGCCGATACAGATGGGGCATTACTTTATAGTCGAATCGTCGGGTTTTCAACGCCCGGAAAGGGCCATGAACCTGGATGATTCTATAAAGGCGGTTGAGCGAGATTACATCCACCGTGGAAAGCTGACGCTGCAGCGTTGGGTGTAGGCCGTCGTTACCCTGGCTGGACACCTTGGAATCTCCAGAACAAGGGCATTTCAGTTCCTGAGTTTGCTCCGAATTCCGGCCGGTGTGCGGGGCCAAATTATGGACAGGCCAGGCTTGACCGAACACCGGTTACGACCCTTTGTCCAGATGGACTCCAGGATGAGACTGGCGGTTGAGCGGCTGTTGGGAAGGCAGACGGTGTATGGGTGCTAACGCCGGATGAGCGTCCGTCGCCCTTTCAGCCACACCTCATTTCTCCTCGTCCCAATGGATGAAACGAGGCTTGATTATGCCAAAAACACGGCCGCTGAATTCGTCTAGCGGAACTTCAGGCCCGGTAGCCCGTATGCGGCGCTTCTTCTGTTCGACAATGGCCTAATGACTCGTCTATCCTACCCACGCATTGGGAATCCTTGCGAACAAAGGACAGGCAGAGATAAGGGCCGAAAGCCCAGAGAGCGTAACCTGGATGAAACCTTCCGGCATCATAGGGAACCACTGTGTCAGCATGGCAGCGCCCATGCTCAAGTATGAGACGGAACGTTACGTGATCATGGAGGAGAATGGCCGCCTCCTGGGACAGGAGAAGGAGCATGAGGCATTAACCGGTGAGAGACTGGTTCTTGTGCAGCCCCTGGGACAGGACTTGGAGCAGTCTGTTCAAGATGCCTTCGACAGAATTGGCGTCAGGTCCGTCATCTGTGAAGGGGATTCTGTCGCGATCAAGGTCAATCTGGGTGGCGGGATTCATCACGTTCTGACAACCTACTCCGACCCTGTGATTTGTGAAGCCCTCATCAAGGTCCTGAAGCGGCTGGGTGCCCGGCCCTTTGTGTGTGAGGCCGACATGCGCGCCCACAGGATGCATGACCGCCTACTGCACACGAGGGGATACTTGGAAATGCTGCGGCGGAATGATGTGCCGTTTGTCAATCTGTCGCGTGGACAAATGGCGCTTGTAACCTGCCGGGACCTCGATATCCCCCTGCTTCTGCCGGAAATCCTCCTGAGGCCGGAGACCAAGATTGTCAGCTTTGCACCGCCGAAACACCATTGGGAATGTGGGATAACGGGCAACCAGAAAAACATGTACGGGGCCATTGGAGAACCCAGAAAATCCATCTACCATCGGAAGTTCAACCGCATTGACAAGGCCGTGGCCGCCGCCAGCCGAATCATGGCCCCAGACATCAACATACTTGCCAGTTTCAATTTGGGCGGCGGGCTCGGTCCCCATTTCTGCTTTCCAGTCCAGTTTGACAGGATGATCATATCCAAAGACATGATTCGCGGAGACAAGGTTATGTCCGAGATCCTTGGCTATCCGTTCGAGCGGGTCGAGTACGCCATGATCAATGCGGCCGGAAAAGAAGTGGAATACGGCCTGCACCCTGATTCAGACTGGCCCAGCGAAGAGACATTGAAGGCGATCCGGGAATCTTCCTTGAACCCCGGCAAAGTCCGTTTCTGGAAACGCTTCTTGTACCCGCAGTACTTCGTGCCGCATTGGTTTCAGAGTTCCGTGTATCCCCAGTTTGAGTTCGTCGCTACCTGGGTAAACCAGCTCTTTTTTCGGTCGCCCAAGGTCTAGCCGAGGCAAATCAGGGACGGCAAATCAGGGACAGACCACTCTTTAGACTGAAGCTGCACAAATGTCGCCCGCGACCCACCCTGTGCAGCCACGAAAAAGGCCTCACGAATTGCTTCGTGAGGCCTTGAAAAAGCTGGCAGGCCGTGTGCGGCACAATTAAGTACTTTCAAAGCAGCTTCCGGTTCCAACCTAAACGACTGCCTCATAGTAGTTTACGATTCCATCCAATTCAAATTGCCGAATGGGTCCAGCAACTTTACGAATCTAAGCTGGGCGGTCCTAACTCACGGGCAGTTACCTTATCTAAGGAACTTGGTGTTGGGACAACACGGGTCATTCAGTTCCTGAATTTGATGCGGATTCCCACCGACCTGAGGATTCAACTTCGGGACAAGACGGTCATCACTGAACACCGACTCAGGGGGATTGTACAGATGGAGTCGGCGTGCTTGAGAGTGGAAGTTCGACGGTTGTTGGGGACGGGGATCGTGGCCAAGGCCGGGTAAGGCACTCAAGGGCGCGGGTTTTCTCGTATTCAATGAGGATGGCGCTGCCAATGGCATGCAGCCTGAGCGTTTGCCTTTACCCTTATGTAGACTTTGAGGGGGAACACCCGTCGTTTTGAATCACTCAGAACGAAAAGGTACCATGTCACATCAGTGTGATAGACCTTATCAAAGCAACAACTTGTAAAGAGCGAAGGCGGGAAAATGGCTCAATTATCATTGGTCGACAGATTCACTTTCGGACAAGTGAGTTATGACTATCCAAACGCTCCTGGGGCTACAGAACGGGAGCGCGTTGTAAACGAGCTTCTGACAGCCGGTCCCAACAGACAACGCGCTGTCATCGCTTTAGCCGAATATCAGTTACAAGCCCAAGAGCGCCAAGCCACCATGCTGTCAGCGAGCACTGCGGCTGGTGCGCAACTTGTCACGAAAGAGATTTCTCAGCAAGCGGACATGCTGTCAGCCACCACAGTGGCCGGCGCGCAGTTGGTAGCAAATGAGATATCTCAGCAAACGGATCAGCTCCGGAACACGATGGAGAGCGTAAGGGCTACATTGTCAGAGGATATTGTCTTGGCCGGTGCAGAGATATCATCCGCCATCAATGAAGTTGGCACTCTCTTGACCATGGAACTTGCCGAAGTCCAGTGGCAACTTGCACAACAGAATGAAACGCTCGACAAAATTCTTCACGTCCTCCAGGAGAACAGGAGCAACGAGACCCGACAGCTAGTCACCCAAGGTATCCGCCTATACAACGCTGGACAATATGATAAAGCCGAGGAACGATTTCGACGTGCTCTTGATTATGACATGACGGACTATCAAGTGCTTATGAATCTTGGTTTCATCGAAATCCATAAGAATAACGCGGATTCTGCATTACAGTTCTTCCAGGAAGCCCTCACCTTACCTCCAAACCTTGATATGGCATCCAAAGCTCGGGCAATTTGGAATCTGGCTCTATTGGAAGCGGCTCAAGGAAGGTATGAAAATGCGGTTCGCTTAGGTGACCGTTCCATGGAGGGAGACAAGTGCAACAGCGCTCACCTCTATTCTACGGCAATATGGGCTGCCTTAGTTGGAAATGCTGATGACTCGCTCTCACGGCTGCGTAAGGCCATTGAGACAACCCCATCTTTACTGGCAAAGGCAGAAGTCGATTCCGGCTTCACAATTATTCGTCAGAAGGTCACTGGCCTATTAGTCGCGATGTCTAATAGTGCCTTTGAAAAGGCAAGACAACTTGCCTCCACAGCAAAAACACATACAAGCAACTTCTCAAGAAACAGCGGCAGAAGTAATTACATGCAACAACTGAATAGAATACGCTCAACCATGAATACACTCGATGAACTTATGGTCAGGCCATCCTACTCACGTTGTATTGAATACGCACGCAAGGTCTCTCAAGCTATTCCAGAAATCTCACAAGTGGCAGATATTGTAGTTAATATAGACGCAATAGCCGCACAACATGACATTTCATCTCGCAATGCAGAAACACTAAGGGCTTCTTACGGTAACACCAAAGCCAATTGCCAAGGAATTCCTGACTATGTCAACGCCCCTCCAACCGGCACGGACCGTTTTCTGCAATGGGGTTGTGCATTTCCACTTGTTGCTGTCGGTGGTTTATCTGTCCTGACCTGTCTGTTTGGCATGGCACCGCCAGGTGCGGAAAGCAGTAACTTTATATTAGGATTGGTTTTTCTCGTACCGGGTGCACTTCTCTTTCTTTTCTATATGAAAACCAACGCACAGCAACGTCGTCTCCGGCAACATCACGGCATAAAACAAGATATGGACAATGCATTGGCGCAATTGAAGAATAATGATGAGTCTCTTGCTCGTTTGACAGCCCGCCTTGATGCCGTCTGTAGAGCCTTGGAATCAATTTAGCGCCAGTTCGCGCCTATAATCCTGCGGTACTAGGGTTGCATTGCTGAGGTTCTCACCGTTGGTCAGGACTGGACATCCAAATACGAGTTGGTGCGGCCATCCAAAACGGCCGGTGGCACGGTTCCTCCGCCTCCACCACCACAGTCCGCTCTTTCGTAACATTACGAAACTCCCCCCCCCTCCCCCACGTTCAGCCTCTTCCAGCCATAAAGTACTTAAATCATGCCCCAAACAGGCAGGCCGTGTGCGGCACAATTAAGTACTTCCAAGGTGGCTTCCGGTTTCAACGTAAACGACAGCCTGATAATAGTTTACGCTTTCACCCGAGTCAAAGTGTTTAATGGGTCAATCAGCTTTATGAAGCGAAACTGGGTGGACCCAACACACGGGCAGTTACCTTAGCCGTAGTTGCCACCGACGAGCTTTAACCGGTCACGTCATCGTCATTACAATGAACACAGACCATCTTTGACGGCGCAATGGAGGGTTTCAGGAGGGAGTTAGAGTTGCGCGCAACCTGAACACTGGTAGCACTGGTAAATTCAGCAACTGAGAATTTAAAGTCTGGAGGGTTCAAGAAAGCAATGGCATTTGACATCAGGTTACGTGAAATACCGGCCGGTTACTCCAGATCGGAAGAGCACACGTCTGAACTCCAGTC
>CALDSM010000142.1 GCA_937923585.1 uncultured bacterium | reverse complement strand
CACGGGCCGAGTTGAATGCGTTCTCGGAACCCAGCACGGTGCGCAGGTTGCCAATGGCGGCCGACTCGTTCGACTGAATGCGCGAACGGAGCAGGTTCGGAATGGCGATGGCGGCGATGATGGCGATAATCGCCACCACAATCATCAGTTCGATCAGCGTGAAACCAGTCTTCTTCATCTTCTTTACCTCCAGTTTGTTTGCCCCAGACAGTCAATTACGGGGTTAACCGTCCCCGTAATCTCGCTATCCAACTTTCAGCCTGGTTTAAGCAAAGGCCGTGCCAACTCTGGTCAGCTTGTCCATATAATTGTTTTAATTGAATCAACATCCTGTATACCACATATTTCTGATTGTCCTGCGCCGGTATTTGTTGACGTCTTTCTCAAAACGGGGCACTATTATCAATCTCGCGTGACAAAAATTGTCATTTTGGAACACTTTTCAGGCCCAAAATTTGAAGATTTTGCTTGACGCGCACACAGTAACCCTCTTCGTTGATAATTCTTGGCCTCCTGTAAGCGGCAGCGAAAAGGGGTAGATGTGAATGATGGGAACGCAGGGTGACCTGTTGGACTGGGCAACTGGAGGAACTCGAGAACGGTGTGGTCCGCAGCGCGTTATCCCAACCGAGCCGACCCGCGTTGTATTTTGATGAGGAATTGCTTAAACTATTTTGACAACAGGTTTACTAAATGATAAAATGCGGAAAGAAACGATTAGTGACACCATTGCAGAATGTGCGGTTACCCCAAGGAACGGGTTCAATATATGGGCTATGGATGGGGTAAACTTGGGACGCACAGGCAACGGCGAAATGTAGTTGACTGCACACAGAAAGGCTTGATTGGACCGTGGCTACAAAAACCATACTGGTTGTGGATGATGAACCCGACGTTGTTTCCCTGCTGGAGACAACACTGTCGTCGGAGGGGTACAACGTGGTGCCCGCCTATGACGGCATTGCGGCGCTGGACATTTGCAGTTCTGACCGTCCGGACCTGGTGTTGCTTGACATCATGATGCCCATGATGAGCGGCTATGAGGTGTGCGAGCAGATCAAGTCGAACCCCCTGACACAGCACATTCCGGTGCTGTGCCTCTCCTCCGCCCACTCGGCCGAGGCGCGCGCGCACTGCTTCAGGTCGGGCGCCGTCGAACTCATCAAGAAGCCGTTCTTCCCTGCCGAACTTATTGCCCAGGTGAAGCGGCATCTGCGCGACAACGACGATCTCGTCTGACCGGACCGTCTGACGGGTGAAGGGGTGCGCGTGGGACCATGTCCGCGTGTGAGCCCGCGGCCAGACATACTGTGAATTGAACCCGAATCAGATTCTGCCATGCCTTTGAAAACCAAAGGACCCGACGATGAAAAATGCGTCGGCACCTGCATCACCTGCATACCGGACTGTCCCCGACATCCCTCAAAGACCTCCCCCAGAAGGAAGAATGCTTCGCTTCCGCCCGCCGCTTCGGGGGAGAAGAAGGCAAAATCAGCCCCAGGGAAGAATCGTAAAACGAAACTCTCCTAGACTGAAACGGCAGGCAGGGATGCTCCCGCATTGGCGGGAGTGACCGGCGCTGCCAGTACGCGGGATTACACGGGCCGGTCGTAGATCTGCGCCATGCCCGCGTAGGGGTCGCAGACGGTGATGCCGTCGTTTCCAAACACCGCCGTCACAGGCGCCCCTCTGCCCGCCTGGAGGTATTCAAAATTGCGGCGGCACACTTCGCGGGCGGCATGCACGATGAGCACGGATATGCGCGCCTGTTCCGCATTGGGGTATGTGGGGGCGAGTTCATCCAGCCCCGCGCCGAGAAACTTCATTTCGGCCACTTTCTCGATGCAGACGACAAGACTGTCCACGCCGTAGCCGCAATAGGCCTCCGTGCCGTCCTCACGGCGCACGTCGCGGGTGAAATGGCTGTTGGCCGTGCGCATGCCGCGAGCGGCGTCGCACCAGCGCAGGCCGCGGTACTGGCTGTCAGACTCAACTAGCCCGTCGGTGCCGAACAATTGGCTTTCCTGGTTGACGGGCGCCTCAAAACCGTCAGGCAGTATCCAACTGTTGATGAAGTCAATGCTCATGCCGTTGTCAAACTGCACCTTGACCTGCACTGCGTCAAAGGCATCCATGCCGAAATCGCGGCGCAGTTTCTTTTTCTGG
>CALDSM010000141.1 GCA_937923585.1 uncultured bacterium | reverse complement strand
CGCTCTTCCGATCTGACGCGGGCATGTGTAACGGCCATTTCACGGGCAACGGGGCCGATGCCTGCGAGACCGCCATCCAGGTAGACGCCATCCAGCCCATGGGACTGCTGTTTACGGGCGGGCAGTATGTTGCATTTACCGGGACCAACCCGGTCGAGCTGCGGATTTCCCCGACATGCGGGGGGAATGTCCGCTTCGTCAACTGTTCTTTCTGGGGACCCGCCCTGCACAACGCTGTCCTGCAGGGCAAGGGCACTACCTCCTTTAGCGACTGCTATTTCAGCAGTTGGATGGACGATTCCGGGGCGCTGGTTTTGGCGGAGGCGGGTCGGCTGCAGATTAATAACTGCACCTTCGCCACCCCCCACCCCGTGGATGTCGAACTCGGTCCCAATATTGATTACGCCCTGGTTCAGGGCAATAATGGACCCTTCGGCGTGCGTGTCAGCGACAGCAGTGCTGGAAAAGCCATCGTCGCCAACAACGAACCGGAGAAGCCTCTGCCGCCCAAAGAGAAGAAGTGACGGGCGGGGCGGAAATTCAAGAGCCTGAACGACGGGCAACGCGTCAATTGCTGGCGCATACAGGAAAAGGAGCGAGTGAACATGAACCGTGCGATGATTTGCTGCATGCTGGGGGCGGCCCTGCTGGCCGTGGCTTTCGCGGGTAATGCCGCCGAACCGCTGAAGCATCCCGAATCCACGAAGGATTGGGAGGACCTGATCAAGCCGGACCTGTCGAATGCAACCTATCCGGCCGGCGTGTGGAGCTTCAAGGACGGCGAACTGACCGCGACCGAGGACCAGGCCATCTGGACCAAGGCGGATTATGAGAACTGCGTCATTGACCTGGAATTCAAGTGCGCGCCGGCCGCCAACAGCGGCGTATTCCTCTTTTGCAGCGACATGGAGAAATGGGTCACAAGCTGCATCGAAGTCCAAATCCTGGATGACTACGCCGACAAGTGGGCACCGGTTGATCCGACCTGGAAATGCGGCGGAATCTTCGGGCGTCTTGCCCCGTCCAAGCAGGCGGTGAAGCATGCCGGAGAATGGAACCATTACACCATTCGCTGCCAGGGCAAACAGGTGGAGGTTGTGCTCAACGGCGAGAACGTCGCCTCAATGGACATGGGCAAGTGGACGGAGGTCGGCAAGAATCCTGACGGCTCCAAGGCCCCCGAGTGGCTCGGCGGTCCGCTCAGCACCATGGTGACCAAAGGCAAGATCGGCCTGCAGGGAAAACACGCCGGCGCGCCCATCTGGTTCCGCAATTTAAAAGTCAAGCGACTGTAACCCGAAACTCTCTGGCCGGACACACGCAGCAAAGGATGTATGGCATGAACCGAATCAATACCCCCGTTCTCGGACTGATTGCACTCATTGCCCTGCTTGTTGCGGTCGCAGCAACGGCGGCAGACCGCGTTCCCCTTTTCAACGGCAAGGACCTCAATGGCTGGACCGTAATTAAGTGCGAAGCGAAGGCTGACAATGGCGACGTTCTCATCCAGAGCGGAAACGGGCTGGTGCAGACGGAAAGGAAGTACGACAACTTTGTGCTGGAGTTCGACTGGAAAGCGTTGGCCGAAGACAACTGGGACAGCGGCGTCTATTTCCGTTACGACACGGTGCCGCCAAATCGCCCCTGGCCGGAAAAGTACCAAGCCAACATGCGCAAGGGCCTGGAGGGAAACGTTGAAGGGCTTCAGGGCGCCACGAGCACGGGACTTGTCAAGCCGCATGAATGGAACACATTCAAACTGACCGTCAATGGCAACAAGGCCGAACTCGAAATCAACGGCCAGTCGGCGTGGAAGGCCGAAGGCCTTGCGGGGCCCGCGAGTGGTTACATAGCGCTCCAGGCCGAAGTGCCCGGCGGCGGCCAGCATCGCTTTCGGAACATCTATATCACGGAGTTGAAAGACGCGAAGTGAGGTCTCAGCAGGCGGGTGTTGATGTCGCAAATGTCACCCCGCCGGAACTTGGCCGCAATTCAGCCCGGCTGAACGCGGACTGGGAAAGGGAATGCTCATGCAGCACGTGGACCAGGACGCGCAGGTCACCGGTGCGACGAGGGGACATGCAGTCTCGCGGCGCACCTTTCTCAGCGCGGCGGGTGCGGGTACCGTCGGGGTGACGGTTGCCGGGTGTGTGCATGGAACGACAGACACAGCCAAGGGCGCGCCCCAGCCGGTGTTGTTCCCGCCGGGCAAAGCGTTGCGGGTGCAGCCCGTGCTGCTCTATGCCCCGTCGGATCGTAAAGCCAAGACAAGCTGGCGCGGTTACGGGGCCATTCAGAGCGAGGCGGATGCCGAGGCGGAAAAAGGCGCCATTGCCCGGGATTTGCACGGCCTGGTTGAGAAGAGCGAGTTTCCGGTTGACGTTCAACCCATACGCCTGGTGTCAAGCGGAGAACAGGCCAAAGAGGCTTCCGCGCTGGATACGGACGCGTTCCTGATCTACTGGGCCGGGGGCGGATCGGACTGGCCGGGAATCATCGCGGAAACCAAGACGCCCGCGATCCTCTTCGTGAGGCACAAGGTCGGCGCCCATTACCTCGGGTATGAAATTGTCCACTGGCGTTGTCTGCGACGCAACGACGACACGATCACGGAACCCAATATCGGCGTGGACGACATCGTGGTGGACGACCATGGAGAGGTGCTGTGGCGGCTGCGCGCACTCTACGGGCTAAAGAACGCGCGCGGCACGAAAATGCTCGCCATTGGAAGCCTCGCGGCGTACAGCGCGCCCGCCCAGGAACTGGGGCCGGGGATCGCAAAAGACGTTTGGGGCTACGACATCGAAATCGTGCCCCGCGAGGAGTTCCAGAAACGTCTTGACGCTGTGCGCGCCGATACCGGGCGCATGGCGGTCGTGAAGAAGCAGGTTGCGGAATTCCTGGACAATCCCCGGGTGAAACTCGCCACGGAGCGCCGTTTTGTGGAGAACTCCTTCGTGGCGTGGGACCTCTGCCGCGAATTGCTCGAAGAGAAGAACGCGTTCAACTTCGGGTTTGATCTGTGCATGGGCGCGCCGGTCATCGAAATGCTCGACACGCCGCCCTGCCTTGTTCTGGCTTTGGCAAACGATGCCGGCTACACTGCCTACTGCCACACCGACCTCAGTCACACGCTGCCCGGCGTGCTGTTGCGGAGGATTTCCGGCAAGCCCGCATTCGTGTGCAACACCCATTTCCCGCACGACGGGATCATGACGGTCGCGCATTGCGCGGCGCCGATGCGCATGAACGGGCGTGACTATGAGCCGACCACGCTCATGACGCACTACGAATCCGACTACGGCGCGGCTACCAAGGTGGACTATCGCAAGGGCCAGCAGGTCTCGGTGGTCATGTCAAACCTGCACTGCTCCCGCTTACACGGGTTCAAGGTAACCAATGTTGACGCCCCCTCCCACCCCGCCTG
>CALDSM010000140.1 GCA_937923585.1 uncultured bacterium | reverse complement strand
TTATCCGGAACAATCCAGCCGCGTGCGGGCCGTGGCGAACTTCTTCGGCCCGACGGACATGCGCCAGTGGAGCATTCAGGCTCCGGAGGGCACGCCGGAACACGCGGCCGCGCTGGAGAACACCCGGCTGATCCTGGAAAACTTCCTGGGCACATCGGACCGCAATGCCCCGGTGGTGGCAGAAGCCTCGCCGATCACCCACCTTGATGCCGGGGATTCCCCGATCATTACGTTTCACGGAGACAAGGATGATATCGTCCCCGTGGAACAGGCAAGGCTGCTGCATGCCGCGTTGGAGAAGGCCGGGGTCCGCCAGAAACTGGTGGTCATGGGGGGAGAGGGTCACGGATGGAACGAGGCCAAAATGAACGGTTCCCTCCGGGAGGCGCTGACATTCTTTGGCGCGCACACCGCCGATTGGAAAAGGTTTGTCTCAGCGATGAAGAAGGGATGCGGCGGCTGACTGTCAGACTTGGCCCGCAGTGGCGGGTGGTGAGGTGCGGAAGGCTATCTTCTCGCCTTCGTGTCCGGTGTAACCGCCCCAACCGATGCGAATGTCCCGTATCCTGGAAAGGTCAAGCGCCCCTTCGGGGGTGGTGTTCCACCCTGCACGGGCGAAGGCGCCCAACGGAAGATAGGCGCGGGTGGTTCCCGGAAGGTCGAGTCTGACCTGCGTGTCACACAGATATTCGACGCCGCGCGCGTCGCGCAGTATGGCGAGCATCCTTTTGTCGCATTCCTGCGGTGCGGTTACGTCCAGGTCAAACGTCAGGTATTCATCCTTGCTAAGGTCCATGTCCTGCGGCTGGGTGAATGTCAGGAACAGGAAGGTGTCCACGCCGCCCTTGGTAAGCGCGGCTGACGCGGTCCACGGGCCTTTTTCGCCGTCGGCGGCAACTGTTGCCTCCACAAATTCACCTTTGCCCATGTTCGGAGTCAGTGCCGCAAGGGGCCTTGGCTCAAGTCCGGGGAGCGGGCCCGCGGAAAATGCGCGCTTTGCGGGCGTCACGGACTTGGAGCTGCGGAAGAGCATGCCCCCGTAGGGTTCCAGTTGCAGCGGGATGGCCGTTGGGTCAGTCACGCCGCTGTGCTCGCCCGTGAGCGGATTCCATTGCTCCACATCACTTGCCGCGCACAAACCGACATTCCCGGTCCAAGGTTCAGCGCTGTCATTGATTACAAAATGCACGTCATACCCGTCCATGCGGCGGTGTGTGGCGTGCAGTGGTGCGCCCTTGGGGAGGACCACGTCTGGCGCGAGGAAAGCGTCAACATGCTTTGTGAGCAAGCCCTGTTGCCCGGCTCCCAGACATACGGCGAAACCTCCCGCCGCATTGGTTTGAACCGCGCAGGACGTGTTCCCGCCAAACAGTTCGCGCGCCATGGCCTGAACGGCGGGGGAGGGGAACTCGGTTTCGCTGTTCACCGGCAACGTGCCGAGGGCAATCACGCCGCCGCCCGAACGCCACAATGCCGCAAGATTTTCCCAGGCACGAAGGGGAAACGTGTCCACGCAGGGCAGGATCACGAGCCGCCACGACAAGTCCCGGACGCACAGGGCACCGTCCCTCACGCTTGCTTCAGACAGTGCCTGCCCGTCCACATAGGTGAAGTCCCGGCCGGCGCTCCACAAGGCCCGCGATGCCTGATCGTAGGTCTCCTGCACCTGCTGCGCCGCGACGGGCGCATCCTTCACCCAGTGGCCTGACGGGGCAAAATGCGCACCCATCGTCTCGGCCGGATAGACCACGGCAATATCCGCCACCTGATGCCCGCCCTGGAGCATGGTGCAGCACCGTCCTGTCCAGGTGTTGAGCCGCATCAGTTGCTCGGTCCCGAGTTCCGCAAACCGGTAGTAGCTGGTGAAGGTCGTGATGCCGTTGACGATGAGCCGGTTCAACGAACCCCGAATTTCGGCCTCGGACACCACGTACTTCGGGCGCGTGTCGCCCTCGGGACGCCACTGCTGGCAATGGTCGGACGACTCGCTCATGGTCACGGTGCGGCCTTCGAGGTCCGCCGCACTCGAAATGAGCCGCCCGACCTGCCACGGCACCTCGGACGGAATACTGGTCAGGCAGTCCATGCTGGGCGCGTCGAGTCGGCGCACACAGCGGAAGAAGTCGCCGTACAGCGGCACGTGCGTGAGAATCGCCTCCTCCATCAGCAGATGCCCGCCCGAAAGCACGTTGTATTTGCGGCACCACGCCTGAATCTGGCCGAAAAAGTTCTCCGACACCAAGTCGCCGACGGTCCGCCAGAAGTCATGCCGTGCCTTTGCCGTTTCAGGACCGCTGCCCCAGACCAGCAGTGGCAACACCGATTCCAGCGGATAGCCCCGCCGTTTTTCGAACTCCACCGGCAGGTTCGGCGACCACGGCAGCACCGACCAAGGCTGTGGCCGCATGTACAGACTCATCAGTGAC
>CALDSM010000139.1 GCA_937923585.1 uncultured bacterium | reverse complement strand
TACGAGATCTGATCGTGACTGGAGTTCAGACGTGTGCTCTTCCGATCTTTACCGCGCATGCGGCCGCGACCCAAAGGGCTACCATGAGCGTTTTCCTTGCGCACTATCTCCGCAGGCACAGAATAGACGCATCTTGGCCGTCCTAAGAATCAACGCGCACACCAATGTCGCAATCCCTGACTCATGTTTTGCCCGGCCGCGGCAAAGGCACGTCGCGCACTTGGCCTCTCGCGCCCGAATTGCCGAACCACGCTCAAATTGAAATTGGCACAACTAAAATTATACACTCTAAACGTTTGCAAATCCACAAATTCCGTTTCTTCCCCCTTGGTATTTGGTACTGCGGGGCGAACGCTCAAAATGTGGGTGGGCTTGGAAAAACTGAAAGAGGTGTCCGTCCCATGCTAAACGCAGCCTCCATTCTCCATACCGCCGCACGTCTGGCAAGCGGCAGGCAACATGTCGTGTGCGGGAGCCGTGAAGTCCCGGTACAGTGCCTTGCCGAGGGATCGGCAAGGCTTGCCGCGCAGCTCCGGGGCCTTGGTGTTGCGCCAGGCGACTCGGTTGCGATGTTTTGCACGAACAGCATCGAATTCGCGGCGCTGTATTTTGCGATCCTGCACGCGGGGGCAGTGGCGGTTCCCCTGAACGTGATGTTGAAGCGCATGCAGATCGCGAAATGCCTTTCGGACAGCGGTGCGCGCATCATCGTCCATGCCGGTTTCTCGGATGGCGATGCTCCCCTGTGGGAATTGCGGGAAGCGCACCGAATGATGGGAGACACGCTGCCTCTTGCGTTCGTTTCAAATGAGGTTCCTGCGTACAGCCTCACCGTGGAATCGGGCAAGGCGTGGATTGGCGACGGCAGCGGCGCGGCCGGGGCGCTCATGCACCCTACAGAGGCCGGTGCCACCTGCTGCATCATTTACACCTCGGGAACCACCGGCCAACCGAAGGGCGTGGAATTGACCCACGGCAACCTGGTCTGCCTTGCATACGCCTTTTCGCGGCATATGGGGCTTGGGTCCGGGGACCGGGTGTTGGCGGGGCTGCCCCTCTTCAGTTCCTTCGGCCAGGTGCCGACGCTTTGCGCCTCACTGCTTGCCGGAGGCACACTGATCATTTTGCCGCGTTTCAGCGGCGAGGCGGCACTGGAGGCTATTCTTCAGCACAGGGTGACCTTCTTCGGCGGAGTTCCCACCATGATTCACGGGGTGGTTCACGCCCCAATGCCCTCCGGGTGCAATGCGGGGATTCTGCGCAGCCACTGGCGCCTGTCCTTTGCGGGCGGGGCACATGCGCCGGCAAGCCTCTTGGGTGCCTTTCGTGAGCGCTTCGGCATTCCCATTGTGCATGGCTACGGGTTGACCGAGACTTCCGCGGTTTCCTCATTCAATCCGATGGCCGGGCCGCACAAGGACGCCACCATCGGTGTGCCCTTGTGGGGTGTGGAAATGCGCGTGGTTGACGGCGCCATGAACGACGTTTCTGTCGGTGAACGGGGCGAACTGGTTGTCCGCGGCCCTCACGTCATGAAGGGATATCATGGCGAGCCTGATGTCAACCGGGAAGTGTTCCGCGGGGGATGGCTGCATACCGGTGACATCGCCACCGCGGACGGGGAAGGCTATTTCTCACTGGTGGGGCGAATTAAGGAGATGATACTCCGGGGGGGGCAGAATGTGTATCCCCACGATGTGGAGGAAATGCTGATGACCCACCCTGCTGTGGCAATGGCTGCGGTAATTGGCATTCCCGATGAACGGCTGGGTGAAGAAGTGGCGGCTTGTGTTGTCCTGAAAGAAGCTCTGCAAATCACCCCGGACGAACTCGTGGCATGGTGCAAAGAGCGACTGCCTGCGTTTGCCTATCCGCGGGTCTTGGAACTACGGGATTCCCTTCCCACCGGATCCACGGGCAAGGTCCTCAAGAGAGACCTAAAAATCGTACGATAGCGCCGCCGTTGTCCATTCACTCAGAGTCAGCAACAGATGCCTGCTGATTCGCGCGGAGCCAGTCTATGCGCTGTATACTGCCAACAGACAGAAGTGTGTTTTTTGACACGGCAGTCTCCCTGGGAATCTTTGCAACCTTTTGGGGCCAAAGGGCATAATACCTTTCAAGTTGAAATGTTTTCCAGGGTAAACCCTGTCTGTTCGAGGCGATTTTCGCCTTTTTCTCGTTCGCAAACCTGGAGGAGATGGCGCTATGAATTGGCGCGGCCCAGTGATTGCCTTGGCGGCTGTGATGGTCTTGTTGGGAGCGGGCACGGCATTTGCCCAGGATGCGGCATCCGCCGGGACGGCTGTTGCGCCGACCGGGGCGGTTCCGGCGCAGGCAGCACCCGCTCCCGCGGCACCGCCATCTGCGGCACCGGCGGTGGCCGACCTCACACCCGCGGCGACAGGGCCGGGGGGATTGCCCAAGATGAGCGAGCGCCTGTCGCTGATGACCATGATCCAGCACGGCGGCGTGGTGCTGTGGATTCTCATGGCGCTGGGCTTTACGGTGCTTGTCCTCACGATCTACCTGTTCCTGACACTGCGTCCCAGCCGGGAGGTTCCGCCGAGCCTGGTGAAGCGGGCGCAGAGCCAGATACGCGCCGGGGATATCCGGGGCGCGTACCAGATGTGCCAGGACCGGGATGAGCTGATCGCGGTGGTGCTGCGCGCCGGACTGAAGATGGCGGGGCATGACCGGTACGTGATTCAGGAGGCGATGGAGAGCGAGGGCGAGCGCGGCGCCACGGCGATGTGGCAGCGGGTGTCCTACCTGAACAGCATCGGCAACATCGCGCCGCTGCTGGGGCTGCTGGGCACGGTTTGGGGCATGATCGGCGCCTTCGGCGCGATTGCGCTGGACTCGTCCCAAGTCAAGAGCATCACCATGGCGTACTACGTGTCCATGGCGATGGTGGCGACCGCGGGCGGGCTGGTGGTGGCCATACCGGCCATGGCCGCCTATTACTACCTGCGCGGCCGGGTCATCCGCATCGTGTCGGTGGTTGAGGCGCAGGCAAGCGAATTCGTTGAACTCATTGTGGAGCACGGCCGCCAATGAAGATCGTGCGCGAAATGAAGGAGGAGTCCAGTTTCATCCAGTTGACTCCCCTGATTGACATTCTGTTCCTGACGCTGGTGTTCTTTATGGTGACGATGGCCTATGAGAACCTGGAAAGCAACGTGGACATCACACTGCCCACGGCGAACACCGCCCAGCAAACGGAGCGGTCCCAGGGCGAGATCTTTGTGAACCTGAAGAGCGACGGCACCATCGTGGTCAACGAGCGCCAGATGAACATTGCCGAACTGCAGGAGGTGCTGAACCGGGTGTCCAAGTATTTCCCGGGCGGGGCCATCATCATCCGGGGCGACCAGAACGCAATGCTCGGGCGCGCCGTTGAGGTGCTGGACTGCTGCCGCAAGGCGGACATTCAGAATGTGGCCTTCGCCGCGATGACCGAGGAGGCGGCCAAACAGCAGCGCCAGACCGCCGCCGCGGCGCCAGCCGCGCTGTAGGGGCTTCATCATGCTGACCCTGCGCTTTGCCATCCCGTTCCTCGCAGTGCCCCTTGCCTGCTGCGCCTTCTCCGCCTTCGGCCAGGCGCCGGACCCCTCGGCGCCGCCGCTCGATGCCGCCAAGCCGGCGGCTCCGGAGACTCCGGCAGCCGCACCCGCGGCGGCTGTGCCTGTCACCGCCACACCGGAGCCGGTGGCGGCTGCGCCGTCCCCCGGCCAGGATCAGCTTGATTTCGCCAACGGACTTTTTGGCAGAGGGTTCTTCAGTGAGGCGGTGGAGGAATACGAGACCTATCTGACGAAGTATCCGTCGGGAAGCGAGGCGGGCACGGCGTGGTTCCGGCTGGGCCAGGCGGCCTATGCCACGGAAAAATATGACAAGGCGCTGCCCGCGTTTGAAAAGGCCGCGGCCCTGGCGGAAGACCCGACGACCAAAGTGCAGGCGCAGCTTGGGCGCGGGGAATCACTCTACTTCCTGAAACGGCCCGCAGAGGCGGTGGACGTGCTGACGCCGCTCATCGCGGAGGGCCAGGCTGCGGATGCGCGATGCCGCGCACTCTATTACCTGGGCAGATGCCAGCAGGACCTCGGCGGGCTCGATGCGGCCGCGCAGGAGTTTGCCAAGCTGGGCGAAGTGTGTCCGGACCACGCCCTGGCGCCGTACGCCCAGTACCAGCTCGCGAATGTGAGCCTGGCGAAGAACCTGTTCGAGGACGCCGCGGTGGCGTTTTCAAAGGTGGCTAGCAACCCCAAGGCGGAAGACGCGCTGCGCATGGAAAGCCGTTTCCGAACGGCCGAGATCTATGACAAGATCGGCTGGGCGAGCGCGGCGGTGGGCGCGTATGAGCAGTTGAAGAAGGACTTTCCCGATTCCGATTACGCGAAGCGGGCCGACTACGGCTATTCGTGGGCGCTGTACAACGCGGGAAAATATGCGGAGGCGGCGGACGCCGCGCAGAAGTTCCTTGCCGCGAATCCGGACGCCTCACTCGTTCCGGGGATGAAATACCTGCTGGCCAACTGCCTTCAGGAGCAGAAGAAGTATGACGAGGCGCTGGCGGTCTACCAGGAGATCGCGGACAAGTTTCCAGATGCCGCGTTTGCGCAGCAGGCGCGGTACAAGAAAGCATGGTCGCTCTATCTGAAGGGTGACCTGGCGGGCGCCAAGGCGCAGGCGCTGGACTTCCTGCAAAAGTTCCAGGATTCGCCGCAGGCGGGCGAGGCGGGGTTCCTGCTCGGTTCCATTCTGGTTGCCGAGGGCAACTATGAGGACGCGCGCGAGGAGTTTCGCCTCGTCGCGGAGAAGTATCCGGAAAGCACCTTCGGCCCGGAGGCGCTGTTCAAGTCCGCCGAATGCCTCGCGCAGTTGGGCATGCGCGACGAGTCGGCGAAGGTGTATGAGGAATTCGCCAGGAAATACCCGGAAAACCCGCTGACCGAGCAGGCCATTCTGCGGGCGGGCGACGCCCAGTTCAGCGCGCAGGATTTCGCGCAGGCGGTGTCGAAGTACGAGGCGATCCTGGCCAAGCAGCTTGACCCCGTGGTGGAGGAGGACACGCTGTACCGGCTCGCCGTCACCTGCCACAACATGAAGGACCGCGCAAAGAGCGCCGAGACTTTTCAGAAGCTGGTTGCGAAGTTCCCGCAGGGTAAATACGTGGCCGAGGCGCACTTCCGCATTGCGGAGTTCCAGTTGCGGGAGCAGAAGGACGCGCTCAAGGCGGTGGAGGAATACCAGGCCGCGCTGGACGCCAAGCCCGAAACAGAGTTGGCCGGGCGCGCCACACTGGGGCTTGCCCTCGCGCGCTACGAGCGCAAGGACTATGACCAGGCCGCGGACCTGTTCCTGAAGATTGTGACGGATTTTCCGAAATCGTCGCTGCCGGAAGAGGTGTACACATGGTGCGGGCAGTGGTTCTTCGATGCCAAGCAGTGGGAAAAAGCGGCGAAGATCTTTGAGGCAATGCTTGCGGGTCTGCCAAATTATCCCTATCCGGACAAGGTGCGGTTTAAGATTGCCGAATGCAGCGAGTCCGCCGGGAAGGCCGACGAGGCGCTGCAGAAGTACCAGGCCGTCATTGACGCCTCGCCGAACGGCGCCAAATCCATCGAGGCGCGCTATCGCATGGGGCTGCTGCTGGAGGCGAAGAACGAGCCGGACAGGGCCATCGCGCTGTACGAGGCGGCCAGCGAGTCGAACACGGGCGACACGGCCGCGCAGGCCCGGTTCCGGCTGGGCGAGTTGTACGAGAAGCGCGGCGAGTTTGAAAGGGCCGCTCGAAATTACATGCGGGTGGCAATTCTGTTCCTGCACGAAACCCTTTCGCCCGAATCGCTGTGGCGCGCGGGGCAGTGCTTCGAGAAGGTGAACGGCACCAGCCAGGCCAGGGGTGCTTATGAGGAACTGGTGAAGGACTATCCGCAGGCCGAGCAGGCCGCCAAGGCCGAAGCCGCCGCCGCCGCCGGTCGCGACTA
>CALDSM010000138.1 GCA_937923585.1 uncultured bacterium | reverse complement strand
CGCCTCCCTGCCCGGCGCGGGTGTTGAATACAAGAAGATGACGGCGGCCTACCGGCGCATCGCGGCTGCCGGCGTCATGATTTCCGACACCTCCACCGGCACCGTTCGGCGCGGCTGTTTCGGCTCGCCCTTTCACGCCTTTTACCAAATGAACAAGGCCGATGCGCGGTCCATGCAGTTCGGCGTTGCCCGTCTGGCCGAGTTGTACCTGGCGGCCGGTGCAAAGCGGGTCTATACCGGTTTCGCGCCGGTACCGGTTGTGGAAAGTGCCGAGGACGTGACCCGCCTGGAAGGACATCGCGTCAGACCGACTGACTTCGAGTTGCTGGCTTTCCATCCGCTGGGCACCTGCGCCATGGGCTCCGACCCGCGCAAGTCCGTGGTCAATTTCGACCTCCGGAGCCATGACATTGACAACCTCCACATCATGGACGCATCGGTCATCCCCCACTCCCTGGGCGTCAATCCCCAGGTGACCATCATGGCGCTGGCCATGCGCGCCGCGCGGCTTCTGGCGACGAAACTGGGCTGACGGTTCCAGTCCCGGTGTTATGGGGCAATGGCGTGCCGGTGCTACAATTGGCGCGGTTTGGATTGGCCAGGAACCCGAAGGAATTGCACCATGATGACTTCCCGCGAACGCGTTGACGCCGCCCTGAACCACCGCGAACCCGACCTGGTGCCCCTGGACCTCGGCGGAAGCGCCGTGACCGGCATGCAGGTGAGTTCAGTGTACCGCCTGCGGCAGGCACTCGGGCTCGACAGACCGGGCACCCCGGTCAAGGTCACCGAGCCTTACCAGATGCTCGGCGAAATCGCACCGGACCTGCTCGACGCGCTCGGTGTGGACGTGGTCGGCCTTGGCGGGCCCCGCACCATGTTCGGGTTCAAGAATGAGCACTGGAAGGAATGGACCCTATTCGACGGCACGCCCGTACTGGTGCCGGAGGGGTTCAATACCGACCCCGAGCCCAACGGCGACATCCTCATGTATCCGGAGGGCGACAAGTCCGCCCCCGCCAGCGGGCGCATGCCCCACGGCGGGCACTATTTTGACGCCATCGTCCGCCAGGAACCGATTGACGAATCCAAACTAAGCGTCGAGGACAACCTCCAGGAATTCGGTGCCATAAGCGACGAAGACCTCGCGTGGTTCAAGGCCGAGGCGGAACGCCTGCGCGCGACAGGCCGGGCCGTGCTCGCCAATTTCGGCGGCGCGGCCTTCGGCGACATTGCGCTCGTGCCCGCCCCGTGGCTCAAGCAGCCGAAAGGCATCCGCGACGTGGCCGAGTGGTACGCCAGCACAGTCATGCGCCGCGACTTTGTATGGGAGATCTTCGAGCGCCAGTGCGAAATCGCCCTCTCCAACTGGGAGAAGATTTACAGCGCCGTCGGCGATTTGCCGAACGCCGTGTTTGTCACCGGCACCGACTTCGGCACGCAACACGGCCCGTTCATTTCACCGCAGGCCTACCGGGACCTGTTCAAGCCATTTCACGACCGGGTCAATGCCTGGATACACCGCAACACCGGATGGAAGTCCTTTATCCATTCCTGCGGCTCCGTGCGCGCGTTTGTCGAGGATTTCATTGACGCCGGTTTCGACATCCTCAACCCGGTGCAGTGCAGCGCGGCGCACATGAATCCCAGTGAACTCAAGGCCGAGTACGGCGACCGCATCAGTTTCTGGGGCGGCGGTGTGGACACCCAGAACACGCTGCCCTTCGGCACGCCCGGGGAAGTGCGCGACGAGGTGATTCACCGCATCCGCACGTTCGGCCCCGGCGGCGGTTTCATTTTTGACGCCATCCACAACGTGCAGGCCCGCATCCCCGAAGAGAATCTCCTCGCCCTGTACAAAACCTTCGCCGAGCACCGCAGTTATCCCATCGCATAGGGTGCTGCGGCGCGCCGCGGCACGGCGCTATATCCCGCTGATGTCCATCTCGTTGATCAGCCACACACCCTTGACCTTGACCGCGGAGAACACGGCCCTGCCGCTGCCAAAACTGCCGCGTATCTCCACCGGCGCCACCTCGGCCGTTTCGCCCGTGATGGTGGTTGTGGCCCCGCTGGTGTCAATCTCCACCCCGTCCAGCATGCCTCCACTCTTCGCATTGTCCAGGAACTCCTTGAACGATGCCTTGTCGCCGATCTGCGGGCATTCAAAGTCTTCCGCAATGTAGGTCATTAGTCTTTCAATATCTTTGGAATTCGCGACGGCCACGCATTCGCTGGTCTTGGCCTGCACCACTTCAAAGTCAGACGGCCCCTTGGCCGTGCTGGCGCAGCCTGTTGCGACCAGCAGGGCAAGCATCAAACAAACAGACAGATATTGGATCGCTTTCATTCGTTCTCCTTTTCTTCGCCGGTTTGTCAAGTTTTTGGTTTCCACACGCGAAGGATGCCCGATTAGACTGCATACGCGTTCGGATAGATTCAACTTCGTTCTACCAATAGGAATACCCGGGGTGTGAAGGACTGCGCCCCAATGCAGAAAAGGTCTGCGCTTTGCGTTCCCGCTGTGGTATAGTCTTGACACAACACAGCGACGCAATGGCAGGGTTATGCCCGTTCGCGTCTGCAAGGAAAGGATTACTACCCCCGTCATGAGTACGTCTTGGATGTTTGCCTCTCCCGCCATCGTGCCGCCGCTTGACCCCGATTTCCGGCCGGCCTCCCTCGCCAACCGTGCATTCTGCAGGGCAGTAGCCGATTCCGGCGGCGGCGTTCCACTCATATTGGGACTGGAGCGCGGCGATGGCTCGGTGTCGCGTTTTGAAACGGCGGTGTTTTCAGACGGTGATCCCCGCGCCGAATCCAACCTGTTCTATGCGGAGCGTCTTCTTAAGTTCCTGCTGTGGCAGCGCGGCGCATGCACCGTGCATGTGGGCGGCCCGGCGGCGATAGCCGTCTATTTGAGGGAATGCTATCGTCCCGGCGGTCAGCGTGCGTTTGACTGTCACTTCATGGGCGACAACATCTACGAGAAGCCGTTCACCGTGCTGTCTTGTGCGCCCGACGCGGTGCCTCCCGAGAATGAGACCACCCGGCCCCTGGGACGACACCTCACGGGGTGCCGCATCGGCTTCGACCTCGGCGCATCGGACCGAAAGGTGTCGGCCGTGATTGATGGGGAGGCCGTGTACAGCGAAGAGGTCATCTGGGAACCGGTCAAACAGTCCGATCCCTCCTACCACTATCGTGAGGTCATGGCGTCGCTCCAGGCCGCAGCCGCCAGGATGCCGCGTGTGGACGCCGTCGGCGGCAGTTCAGCCGGCGTTTATGTCAACAACCGGGCGATGGCCGCCTCCCTCTTCCGCGGCATTCCGCGTGACCAATTTCACGAGGTGCGCGACATGTTCCTGCGCATCGGACAGGAGATGAAGGTGCCCTTCGTCGTCGTGAACGACGGTGAAGTCACCGCGCTCGCCGGTTCGATGTCCCTGGAGGACAATGCCGTGCTGGGCGTGGCGCTCGGTTCCAGCGAGGCGGGCGGCTATGTGACGCCGGACGGCAACATCACCGGGTGGCTGAACGAACTGGCCTTTTGCCCCGTGGACTACAGCCCCACCGCGGCCCTGGATGAATGGTCCGGCGATGTGGGCGTCGGCGCGAAATACTTCTCCCAGCAGTGCGTGTTTCGTCTCGCGCCCCGGGCGGGCATCGAACTCCCCGCCGGATGCACCGATGCGGAGAAGCTGAAGTTCGTGCAGGAAAAGCTCGACGCGGGCCATGCGGGCGCACGGGCGATCTGGGAGACCATGGGCGTGTACCTGGGGTATGCCGTCGCGCATTACAGCGACTTTTATGCCGTCAGGCATCTGCTTATCCTGGGACGCTGCACTTCCGGCATCGGGGGTACGCTGATTCTCGAAGGCGCAAAGCGGGTGCTCACGCGGGAATTCCCCGAAATTGCCGCCACGGTCAACATCCAGCTTCCCGACGAAAAGAGCCGCCGCGTGGGCCAGTCCATTGCCGCGGCCAGTCTGCCCGTCCTTTAATACCCGCATGAGGAGACAGAGCATGAAGTTCTCGCTGGAATCCGCCGAAGTGTTCATCCCCGACGGCGTGGAGGAAACCGCCGCGCTGGCGCGCACGACCCATCTTTGCGTGGCCGCACACCAGGACGACATTGAAATCATGGCCTATGACGGGGTCATCCAGTGCTTCCAGCAGGATGACCGTTGGTTCACCGGCGTCGTCGTAACGAACGGTTCGGGCAGCCCGCGCTCAGGCGTCTATGAGAGGTTCTCCGATGCGGAGATGGTGCAGGTGCGCCGCAAGGAGCAGAAGAAGGCCGCGATGGTCGGCGACTATGCCGCGCAGTTTCTGCTGGACCAGCCCAGTGCCGCGATCAAGGACGCGCACAACGCCGCGCCGGTCTCTGATATGGAGGCCATCCTGCACGCATGCCGTCCCGAGGTGGTCTACACGCACAACCTGGCCGACAAGCATGACACGCACGTCGGTGTTGCGCTCAAGCTCATTGACGCCATCCGCCTTCTCCCGGCAGGCCTCCGGCCCAAGAAACTTTACGGCTGCGAGGTGTGGCGCGATCTGGACTGGATGACCGACGCGGACAAGGTGGCCTTTGACACCACGTCGCACGAAAACTTGCAGGCGGCGCTGCTGGGCGTCTTCGACTCCCAGATCGCGGGCGGCAAGCGCTACGATCTGGCCTCGCTGGGGCGGCGCCGCGCCCACGCCACCTACCATGCGTCGCACGGCGTTGACGAGACGACCGGCACCGTGTTCGCCATGGACCTGACCCCCCTTGTCATGGACGACACCCTGTCGCCGCTGGATCTGGTGTGCGCGCATATCGGGCGCTTCCAGACGGAGGTTGAGTCGCGTTTCGAAAAACTCGGCCGCCGGTGACGGGGCACCGTCCGGAGACGGTGGCTATAAGGTCCATCCGTTTGACTGCCGAAACGGCATGGCATAATAATGCCTGTGTTGCGGCTTGCCGTGCCTGCGCGTAGCGGCTCGCTTCACGGCACTGGCAGGAGACTGTGGGTCCCTTCCTGGTTCTTCCCCGATCAGGCCTGCCAATGACAGGACGGAGGTTTCGGCAATGGGCGAATGGTTCAACAGGCTGCGCGGTCGCGCAGCGCAGGGTGATACTGCGGTTCAGAGGTCCTGCACCCTGTGCGGAACGGGCCTGGATGATCCCGACGCGCCCGGGCGAAGGACGTCCGGGGATCTTCCCCGCTATGATCTGTGCCACCGATGCGAGAACCGGTTGTTTGCACAATGGGGACTGCCCTTCCAGGAGTACCTTGACGAACTGGAGATTCCCATTGTTGTCACCGACGACAATGTCGTGCTCAGGGCGGCCAACCGGGCGGCCTGCGCAATGCTCGGAAAGGATGCGGCCCAACTGAAGGGCCGCCTCGGCGGCCTGGTCTTCGAGTGCGAGCACGCGCTGGAACCGGAGGGATGCGGGCGCACGGTACATTGCAGCGGTTGCGTCATACGAAACGCCGTGACAGACTCCTATTTGACCGGAAACCCCCATTTGCACCTTCCTGCCACGCTGGATCGCGGAGCTCCGGAAGGCGGAGTCCCACAGCGCCTCCTGATTTCGACCCTGCGGCGGGACAATGTTGTGCTGCTCAGGATTGAGAGGGACGACAGCGCGGCCGGGTGACCGGAAAAACCTGCACCGCACGCAGGATGGAATGGGAAGGCCGGCGGACGCGGGAGGATGGGGCCCCGGAACCGGGCGGATTAGATCGGAAGAGCACACGTCTGAACTCCAGTCACGATCAGATCTC
>CALDSM010000137.1 GCA_937923585.1 uncultured bacterium | reverse complement strand
CGACCACCGAGATCTACACTCTTTCCCTACACGACGCTCTTCCGATCTTGCGGTAGTCCTTGTACCGCTTCGCGTCCGGCAGCTTGTAATAGGTCTCCCCGGCGCTCTTGTCGTCCACGTCGCACAGCGCGACGATGTTCACCAAATCCTTCTCCTTGGCGCAGCTCATCGTGTCGCCGCCGCCCATCCCCCCCACGCCGATGCACGCGAGGTTCAGCTTGCCGTTCGGGGAAAGCTTGCGCGGCACGACTTTCGCCGTGTTCAGCGTCGGTTTGGACGTGGCGCAACCGGCCAGCGTCGCCGCGGTGGTGGCCGACGCGAGGAACGCGCGGCGTGTCATCTGCCATTTTTCCATGACTCATCTCCTGCTGCGTGGAAGAAAAACCATTGACCCAATGAAACCCAGGAAAGACCGCCGGTTAGGATAGTCGCCGGGCGCGGGACAAGTCAACCGGCATTTTTCGCCGCAAAATCACCCCCCGGAAAGGTAGAACCCTGCCCGAAAAGGCCGCGATGTTCGACGCGCCGAAGGCGCAAGACAGGAAAGCCCGGGGCAACGCCCCGGAAACCGCGACCCGCACAGAACCCAAGCCCTGAAAGGGCGACACAACCCTATTGCCGAGGGTTAACGCCATCGGCAGCCACGCGGTTTGAATGCCGCTCCAGCGCCGTCAGTAATTGTACAAACAACGCTGCTGGCAGCGAGGGGCTTCTTTTGAGTGCTGCGGCCATGCCGCAGCTTTTCTTCCCGCAGGCCATGCCTGCGGGTTAGGCGGGGCATGGCCCCGCCAGCCAAAGCGGCGGCATGGCCGCAGCACTCCACACCGGACAGCGCGAACACCGGGCAGAGGCGCGGACTGGGCAGGCGGGCCGCCTGTCTTGGGATTTGGTCGTTGGGCGCGAAGGGGTCGGCAGGTATGCCGGCCCTCCCAGTAGAAGTTGCCGTGCCTCACGCATTCTCCGCTGTAACTCTCCGGCTTCTTTGTGGCAGTATAACCGCGTCTGGGCCGGTCTCCCGGACCGGCCCTTCAACCCCCCAAGAGGAAAGCACGCCATGAAAGTTCCGGAGTATGTCAGCGGTTCGATAGCCCCCACGTTCACCGCGTTTCAGCAGGACGGCGCCATTGACGAGCAGGGCCAGCGCAGTTTCCTGGATTTCCTGCTGCAGTCGGAGGCCATCAACTGCTTCTTTGTCCGCTCGGGCATGGGGCTCATGTACACGTACAGCATGGACGACACGAAACAGATGGCACGCCTCGCGTGCAGCCACATCAACAAGCGGGCGGCGGTGATTGTCGGGTGCAGCGGCATGTGGGACCGCAATTACGACCGCCTGCCCGACCCGAACCTGTACCTGGCGCAGGGCATTGAACTGGGCAAGCACGCGCTCGACCAGGGCGCCGACGGCGTGGTGTACACGGTGCCCGAGGGCCTGCTGCCGCAGAACGGCGAGAGCATCAACGACCTGCTGCTGCGCTACTTCACCGCGGTCTGCGCCGAAGTGCCGGGGCCGGTGTTCATCTACCAGCCGCCCGGAACGAAGGCGGAGTACATGATGAAGCCCGAACTGCTGGGGCAACTGGCCAACATTGACAACCTCGTCGGAGCAAAGGTCTCCACCCCGGAAGCCCATTACATGTACGAACTGGTCCGCGCCGTGCGCGGGAAGGATTTCGCCTACATCGTCGGCCATGAGATGGCCTTCTACGCGGGCCTGCCCATCGGCGTGCGCGCCTGCATCGGCCAGGGCACGACGGTCAACCCGCAGATTTTCCGCGCCATGCTCGCCGCGTATGACAAGGGCGACTGGGCCGGGGTAGATCGGAAGAGCACACGTCTGAACTCCAGTCACGATCAGATATCGTATGCC
>CALDSM010000136.1 GCA_937923585.1 uncultured bacterium | reverse complement strand
ATACGAGATCTGATCGTGACTGGAGTTCAGACGTGTGCTCTTCCGATCTGGTGCATCTCGCGCGGAGCGCGGCCTGTGAGAACCAGGCCTTTCAGTTGGGGAGTTCCGTCATCGGGCTGCAATTTCACCTGGAAACAACGCCCGAATCGGCACGAACGATGGTGGCGCAGTGCGGCGCCGAACTGGCGCTCCCGGGCTGCGTGCAGACGAAGGCGGAAATCCTGGCTGCCACGGATGAAACCTATGCGGACGTGAACAGTCTTATGGGGGAGATTCTCATGGTCCTCACGGGTTAATCAGCGACAGTCACAGTCCAAATGGAAGTTTGTTGTTCAATTCATGAGCCGGTCCACTTCCCCGACGTACTTCGCGGCCACTGCCGGGTTATGGATAACAAGCAGGTTCTCGTCATTGCGCTCGTCGGCGTTGCGGCTGAAGTTGAAGCTCCCGGTGGCGACGGCGGTGCTGTCCACCACGAGGAACTTGTCGTGCAGGTTGGCGGGGTTGGTGTCGGTCTGGACGGCTGCGCCGTGTTCGCCCAGCCATTGGTACCGGGAAGAGGGCGCGTTCGCGCCGCGCTTCTCGAAGACGCCGCGGACGCGGACGCCGGCTTGGATTCGTGCTTCCATCGCTTCGGCGAGTTCCCTGGAGGTGAAGGAGAAGGCGGCGAAGTCAATGCGCTCACGGGCCGATTCGGCAAAGCGCACCAGTGCGTCTCCTGCGTCATCCTCCGGCGCAAAGTAACACTCAATGTGCGTGCCGTCGGAAAGCGCCACTTCGGGAAAGGGTGTGTTCCTCGGGGAACCGGAGCCGAAGCGGTGCGCCTGAAACATCTCGCTGAACTCAGCGGCGAAATCTTTCGCTAGGTCCGCCGCCTCGATGAGCATGGAATTGTTGTTGTTTTTGTACATGCAGTTTTCGGTGATGTTGGTCGAGCCGGTCCAGACGAAGCGTTCGTCCACGACGCAGAACTTGTTGTGCATGAAGGCGGGCCGTTCGTCGAACGCGACCGGTATGCCCGCGGCAATGCAGTTTTGCACGGCGGTCCGGTCCGCGTAGTCGCTGTCGGACACGATGCCCACGCGCACGCCGGCCTGATGCCGCGAAACCAGCGCGTCGGCCACAATGGGCAGTCCCAGCTCATAGAAAGCGCAATTCACAGAGGTTTGCGCCGAGTTGATCAGCCGCAGCAGGGCCTGGTCAATGGGGTCGGGATCGTCCGGTTGCGGCGGGGCGAAATAGACGCGGACGGGGGGAGGTGTGGGACAGCCGCCCTCGGCTGTCGCGAGTTGGCTGGGGATGACAGGCGGAGGTGCCTGCGGCGCGGGGGGGAGCGCGTGCCGGCCCAATATCGCCACGGCTGCGAGCCACGACAACACCAACGCCGCCGCAACCAGCAGTATCCGTTTCCGGACACCGCGCTGCGGCGGCGCAAAGGGAGCACTCATGACTGCGCTGCGCGGCGGGCGGGCCTATTCATAGGGCTGCACCCCTTCGTTCATGAATTCGATCATGACACCCGCCACACGGAACATCTCCTCCGATTCGGCGCCCGCGTGGTAACGGCGCTCGCACACGACCCGCGTGATGCCGCAGTTGATGATGAGCATGGCGCATACGCGGCACGGGGTCATGCGGCAGTAGAGCGTGGCGCCCTCGATGCCGACACC
>CALDSM010000135.1 GCA_937923585.1 uncultured bacterium | reverse complement strand
GGGCCGGATACCGCTGTGGCGGGAGGAGCGCGGTTCCTGGTATGGCTCCGCCCGGGTCTGTTCCAGTCTCGGGCAGCTTGCCGAATGGTCGGAGAATGATCAGGCCGGCGGCACGCTGAAGATTTGCGACGCGCGCACCGGCACCGTGCTGCACGAATACGGCGACCTGGGAGCCCTCAGCCAGACCCTTTACTGGCTGAAGGACGGGAACAGGCTCTTCTGCGTCACGGCGGACCGGAAAGAGGGGCGCGTGATTGACGCGGAAACGGGTGCGGTGCAGTTTTCCCTGTCCCGTGACGGCCAGCGCTTCGCCACCAGTTATCCCTTTGAGGACGGCACAGGAACCGCCTGGGTCTTCTCCAGGGATGCGGCCAACCACCGATATGCGTGGAAGATGGCCCCCGACGGGGAACCCCTTGGCGTGCTCGACGGAACCCATCTGGCACCTTCACATTTCTGGCCCAGCAGGTCCGTGCCAGGGCTTCTGGGCACAACAGATGAGGAAGAGGACCGGCTGTACGTCTACGCGCTGTATGACATGAACAGCTTGGACAGGGTGGCCGAGTGGCGCTGTCGCCTGCCCAAGCCGCAGTCGGGTGGGTTCACGGCCAACAAGGCGCTGACCCATGTCGCCTGTTCCTGCCGTTCCAGGGGCGACGACTACAACCGCGTGCGCGGCGAGGTCTTTACCCTTCATGTGCGGGACCGCGAGGCTGCCGTGCGCACGGGTCGGGGCAGTGTCCGGGCGGTTTCGCCCGATGGAGAGTTCCTCATCGTGCAGACGGACGACAAGGAGTCCTGCCTCTATGATGCGGAGAGGGACCGTATTCTGAGCCTGTACACCGTGGAGGATGAGGCGGATTACCAGATGTACATGCGCGCCGTCTTCTCCGACGATGGGAAGCGGGTGGCGGTGAACAACACCCGAATTATCGAGGTCACTGACTTGTCCAAAGACTTCCCCCGGCGCACCATGGCCATGCCGCTGAAAAAGGATGAACGGATGTGGAACGCCGACCTCCGGTTTTCTCCCGACGGCAAATGGTTGCTTTGCGGCGGAAACAACTGCGCGCGCCTGTTTGACGCGGACTCGGGCGCGCTGCTGCACGCCTTCGAGGAAACGGAGCGTTTCGCCTTTCCCTATCGCGAGGGATACGGGTTCTTTGGAACCCTGTTCACGCTGGCCAAGGACTGGGCGGGCGTGGTCACGGACCGCTTCAAGTACGACAATCGCCTCGACATCGCCTTCGCCCACGACGGCGGCCGGGTGATTACCGCTGTGGCGGGCCAGATTATCCGCGTATGGGACGCCCAGTCGGGCAAACTGCTCCACACCGTCCGCACAGGACTGCCGGAGAAACGCAACAGCGACGGACGCATAGACAACCAGATTACGCTGAGCGCAACCGGGCGTTTTGCCTTCGCCGCGAATTGGGACAATTTTGCCCCGGCGGCCCTCTGGTCGCTGGATGACGGAACCCTGCTGCGCCGCTATCAACTGCCGGCGACCAGTTGGGGTTATGCCATCCCCAGCGACGACGGCAAGGCGGTCCTGGTGCAATGCAACATGAACCTCTATCGCTGGAAAGGCACCGACAACGAGTGAATCACTGGGAGCGTCGGCATCCCTGCCGGCAAACATCGCGCCACTGGGAGCGCCGGCGTCCCGCCGGCTCGTCCCGAAAAACGGGGACTGACTCGCCTTTCGGCAGTTTGAAAGGCGTGTCTGTCCCCGCTTTTCGCCACAGGGAGAGGTCGTATATGTTTCGTACATCCATAATGCCAGTCGTTTGCGCGCTGCTCTGCAGCCTCCTGCTCTCTGGCTTGACCGCGCGGGCGGTGGACACGGTGACGGAGCCGGAGAAATGCCTGCTCCGCGCCGAGCAGTACCAGTTTTCATTTCAGGAGAAGGAGAACCTCATCGTCACCGCAAACCGGGGCGGCATCTACGCCTATGACGCGACGACGGGCGAACAGCGCTGGCACCGCTATCTCATGTCGTCCGGGGGTCATGGGGGTTCCACCTTTGGCAGGCGGCAGGTGCTGGGCTACTCCGACCAGGGCGTGTTTTTACTGGACGTGGTCACAGGCAAGGAAACCTGGTGGCGGCGCGCGGACCAGTGCGGACAGATGTATTATTGCACGCTCTCGCCGGAGGAGGATCGGGTCATCGCGATATGCGAGCGGGGCTGCATGCTCTTCGGCGTGGCCGACCGCTCGCAGCGGGTGCTGCCTCCCATGTCGAACTTCCGCGGCTGGCTACAGGGCGGCCGCGCCGTGATGTTCATGACCAGTGAGAGAAGGGACGGCGCAAACGGCGGCGAAAGCACGGAAGTGTATAAATGGCAGATTATGAATCTTGACACGGGCACGGCCACCCTGTGCCGGGAAGAACCCCCTTTGCCGGATGTGCCCTGGCCCACCTTCTCCGTCCTGGGCCACTTCGCCGAACTGACGGGCGATGGTGACAGGAAGAAGCTCAAGGTCAGCGATGCGCGCACCGGCGCAATACTGCATGAGTTCCAGGATCTTGGCGGCAT
>CALDSM010000134.1 GCA_937923585.1 uncultured bacterium | reverse complement strand
GGTTGCATCCGCCAGCAATTCGTCTTCCATGATGTCCAGAAGGCGCATGGCCTCGGCAAAGTCGCCAACCGTCGTGGCGGCTCCGGTCGGGTGGACAGGGAGCATTGCGTCGGGCATGTCGGCGAGTTGCATTTTGTCGGTGTCGAGAACCCGCTCAATTTCTGCGAAGGAGGCCAGTCCGATATGCAGCGCACTACGGATTGATCGGATGTGTTCACGCCCGTCTTCCGGCCTCATTCTGGTAGGGTTGCGTTCAGCCATGATTGATCTCCTCGGTTACCTGAATGTGCGGTTCCGCATCACTCAGGGCGGCATGGATGCGCTGCAACTCGCCGTAGGCCTGGTCCAGCAGGAAGTGAACATCCCAACTGTCTTTCGTGTCCTGCTTCTCAGCGAGGTCGCGGGCAGCCCGGACCTTTGCGGACACGTAGTAGAGGGTGTGCATCTGCTCGTGCACAACGCTTCTCGGGTCTTGCGTGGTTTCTGGTAGGGTTTCGACAGCCATGATTGATCTCCTTGAAAGATCGGTTGTGGTTAGTTCTACTTTGTCAGATTCATGGAGGGCCGCCATGATACAATAAGTCATTGTTTTTTCACGGTAAATGACCATGACCCCGTGATTTTGACACTCCCCGCCTCAGCAACGTGCTCACGGGCCTGCCAGAAGCCCTTGGGACGCATCTCCAGCAGTTTTCCAGGTTTTTTGTCTCCCGGACACGGGACGTCTCCGAGACCTTCTATGGCTACGTACGCGGCTTGTTCCAATCTGAACGCGGCAACATGTTGCGCATGAGCGAGGTCAATGCCGTGAACCATCAGGCCATGCAGCACATGCTCACCACCGATTGCGTGGATTGGACCGGGTTGACCAGGCAAGTGGCTGCGGAGGTCAATGCCCTGCTCGGGGGTGATGAGGCCGTCGCCATCATCGATGAGAGCGCGATCGCCAAGAAAGGAGAGGCCTCGGCAGGCGTGGCCCGGCAGTGGAACGGTCGCTTGGGGAAGGTGGACAACAGCCAGGTCGGCGTCTTCATGGCCCTGTGCCGGGGAACGATGTCCAGCTTGTTCGATACCCGCCTGTATCTGCCCCAGACCTGGGTTTCGGATGAGGATCGCTGCGAACGCGCGGCGATTCCGAAATCAGCCCGGATGTTCCGATCCAAGGCCGAACTGGCCCTTGAGATGGTCGACGAGGCGGATCGCAACGGCGTGCGCTACAGCTATCTCGCGGTGGATGGCGGCTACGGCAAGGAGCCGGCGTTCCTGCGCGGCCTGGATACGCGGGGCAAGCGCTTCGTTGCCGATGTGCACAAGGATCAACGCCTCTATCTTGCGGACCCGAAACCTGCCCTATCCGCACGAGTTGGGCGTGGGCGCCCTTCGACGGCCCTGACCACGGATGAAGTTGCGATGCGCGTGGATGCCTGGGCGTCCGCACAACCGGATGCGGCTTGGCAGCGCCTGTCGCTGCGCGAGGGCGAGAAGGGGGAGATTCTCGCGGAGTATCTCCACGGCCGTGTCTGGGTCTGGGATGGCAGGGAGACCCAGGCGCATTCTTGGCACTTGATGGTGCGTCGCGAGGTGGGGGCGACCACGCCTTCCCACTACTGTCTGTCGAATGCGCCGGAGAACACGCTCCTGGCAGAGTTGGCTCGGGTGCAGGGACAGCGCTTCTTCATCGAACACGCCTTCCGTGAAGCCAAGAGTGAGTGTGGCATGGCGGACTATCAGGTGCGGCGTTGGGATGCCTGGCATCACCACATGGCGCTGGTGATGCTGGCCACGCTGTTTCTCGTCAAACAGAAAATGGCGCATCGGGAGACTTGGCCGATGCTCTCCCTCAACGATCTGGTCACCGCCATCGCGCATCTCCTGCCACAACGGCAGATGACCGCGCCCGAACTCGCAGCGATCATCTCCAGGCGACACAAGGATAGAGAGACCGCAAAAAACACTCACCGGCGTAGGCAGCAGCGATTCCTGGATGCCCTCCCAAGCACTTCAGGGCACGGTGGGGGGAATCTGACAAAGTAGAATTAAGGAAGGCGACGATGTCGGCGACATCGCCTTCGTCAAGCGTGGTGTTCAGCTGCGCGGAGGCCATGACGCGAACGGCTTCTTCCAGGGTGTCGACCGCGCCGTTGTGGAAGTAGGGCGCGGTCAGGGCGATGTTGCGCAGGGTGGGGATCTTGAATTTGTGGCGGTCTGATTCCTTGCCGGTGACGCTGTAGCGGCCGAGGTCGTCGCTCAGGCGGTGGCGGGCGACGATGGGGGTGTCATAAAAGGGGAAGACCGCGAAGTGGCCCCGGGGTTTGGTGGGGCCGGAGAACGTCGGCGCTTGATGGCAGCCGGAGCAGCTCAGGCGGTCGAAGGTTTCGAGGCCGCGCTGCTGCTGTGCCGTGAGAGCTTTGCTGTCGCCGGCGGCCCAGCGGTCATAGGCGCTGTTCGGGGTGGTCAGGGTGCGTTCGAAGGCGGCCACGGCGCGGGCGGCGTTGTCGACGTTGACTGGCTGATTTCCGCCGAAGACGCGGGCGAAGGCT
>CALDSM010000133.1 GCA_937923585.1 uncultured bacterium | reverse complement strand
ACCGCGTCTCCGGTCACCGTCTCCATCGTGAAGCCCAGCCACGCGATGTGGGCCGCGCCGTCCATCCGCACGATGCCCTCGGCCACGGGCAGCACCGCCTCAACACCCTCGACCGCCGCGGGCGGCCAGAAGTAGAGCGTGTGTGACGCCGCGTCCAGATACCACTCACCCGGCGCGTCCAGTTCCTCGAACACGTTCTGGAAGTAGTAGCGACGGCCCGGCTCGATGGTGTACGAAAGGTCGCCGCCGAGCGTCACCTTCCGGACTGCCGCGTCAATTGCCGCCACCGGCGCAATCGTCTGCCACCAGTTGTAGTTCGGCCAGATGGAGACCTCGACGTCCTTCAGGTTCTTCCACTGTCCCGGCCGATCGCCCGCATAGTGGAAACTCCTGCTCTTCTCCGCATCCACCGATCCGGCGATGAAGGCCCACTTGCCGCCGGGCACTTCACCCTCGCCCTTGTTGGGCCAGCGTGCCAGCGTCTGCCGTTCACCGTTGAAGAAGAATTGGCGCCCCTTCCCTTCGGGCACATTCAGCGCCGACACATCGGCCTTGAGAATGTTGCCGCTGTGCGGCGTGAATCCGGCCACCGCCGCGCCGCCCGACAGGCGCACGGTTTCGCCCTGGAACGCCTGCCACGCGACCACGTGTTCCGGCGTGCCGGAATCCTCCTTTGTCAGCGCGAGCGGCTCGCGCAGGAAGTAGTTTCCGCCGCGCACATAGACGCCCCGCATGCCCGGCCCCGCCGCGCGCAGCAGGTCGCGCGCCCTGGCCAGCGTGGCCGCGGGCCCGTCGCTCTTGTCCGCGTTGGGCTCCGAAACACGGCCCGACCATGCGTCGTTGCCCGACGTTGAAACAAAGACATATGCGCCGTTGTCCGCGGCGGCGCACCATGCCGCTAGGGTCATCACCGCGGCAAGCACCACTCGCTGCATCTCACACTTCCTTCTGTTCGGGGGCTGAAGCCGCCAGTTCACGAAGCACCTCCACGTATCCGGCGCCCGGCCCCTTCTCCGCGCGGGACCCGCGGCCGGCAAACAGGCCACAACACCCGGCCACCCACAGCCGCGCCGTTTCTTCGCCCACGGCTGCGCACACCGCCGCAAAGAACCGGGCGGGGTCTTCGGGCACCCAGGAGAACACGCCGCCCGGGGCGGGCCAGGTCATCGTCAGCAGCCGCTGCAGATAGCGGCCCGGCGTGCTGCGCACCTCGCGGGCACGGCAGAACACCAGATTCACGTTCGACGCGCCACCCTCGCTGCGCCACGCCAGAAAATCGTCGGGCGACAGCGCGGGCAGGTTGAGCCCCACGCCCTTTTCGGGGCGGAACGCGCGCACGATCAGTTCGGTGAGGCCAAAACGGATGCGTTCCGTCTCCACGCGTCCCATCAGCCTCGGGCGCGGCGCCGCCGCGAGCGCAAGCTGCGCCGGACTGGCCACGCACAGCGGCGCGGCCTCCTTTGCGGGCCAGCGGAAGAAGTACACGGGCAGTTCGCGGCCCATCTCGGGGCGGCGATACCGGTCGGGCAGATAGACAAACCCCGCCCCGAGCGGTTCCGACGCGAGCGCCGGGGCAGCCTTGTTCAACTGGCACAGCCCCTCGTAGCCCGCCTTCAGGATGGCGCCGAATTCCTGATGGTTCCGCGCCACCATCCAGCCCAGCGTCACCCGTGCGCCCAGGCGGTTGGAGGCCTCGACCGTGTACAGGAACCGGTTCATGTTCTCCCAGACCAGATCAAAATGCATCGCGCCGATGGGCGCCTCGCCCAGCAGCCGGTGTACGGCGGGCTGGATGAGCGGGTCGCGTTCGACCAGCAGCAGTTCGGTGGCCTTCTCCAGGGTTTCCTCGCGGAAGAAACCCTTGTACACCGGCGCCGCGGCGATCATGAATGCCCGGCTGTCTTTCCACTTGGTGTGAATGATGTTGGACGGACGGGCGGTGCCCAAGGGACGCCTGCCCCCGGGGCGCGCCGCCGCCGCGGGCCGCTTTGCAGACGGCTTGGCCGCCGGAGGCGCACCGGGCGTTACGGTAATCACCGGCTTGACCGCCGGTGCGCGGTCCGTCTTCTTCGCAGGGCGCGGCGACCCCGGCGCGGACTGCCCTCCGCTGCGGGGGCGTCGGTCGTCGGGCCGACCGGGACCGGAAGGCCGGGCAGGGCGCGCAGGCGCTGAGGCCGACGGACGGCCGGGACCGGGCTTGCCGTGCGGTTTGGCGCTCTTCTGCGCCGGACGGCCCGCACCGGCTGGTCCTTTGGCCGCCGGTTTGGGCGCGAAACGGGAAGGTCCGGATTTTCCGGAACGTTTGTTTATGGGCATGGGAGACTCCTTACGGGGACATGCCCCATGTGTTGGTCCCCACAGTGTACCAGTGTGCGCCCCGGCGGATAAATGCGTGACGGTCCGCCTACCGCCGCACTTCAATGGCTCTGCCCCGCCACCACCCGCGCAGTTGCTCCGTGTCCAGCAGGCGTTTCCCCCCGGTGGGGTCCCAGATCTCCGCCTTTCCGTCCTTCTGTCCCATGTAGACCACCGCATGTCCGTCCGGCTGTCCGACAAGGTCAACGATCAGCATGGCCGGCGCGAGCAGCCGGGATGGGTCGCGGTCTCTGACGTATCGTTTCGAGCAAATGAACCCGAGTCTCCGCATGCCGTGGATGACCTCGGCGTTAGAGGTGCCGTCGTCCATCGTTCCCAACAGTTCAACCATCTCCCTCTCGGACTTGGGCACACCCAGCACCGTGGAAATGTTGGCGCAAGCGGCTGCGGCGCAGGTGGAACCGTTGGTTTGAAGAATGACCCCGTCCGGGCTGCGCCTCGCCGCGTACAGTTCGGGGGGCACGCCGCTCTGGAACGTGTGGTAGACAAACATCGCCGTGCCCAGCAGGGCCGCAACCGCGACCAAAAGTCCCCGGTACAGCACGTGACGTTCCAGCATGGCCACGGAAAGGACCGCCCCCGAAAGGAAGGCCATGACAAGCAGGTCGGCAATCCACGTCGCCACGTCGCCGTAATACTCCACCGCCACCGGCAGGTACCATGCGGACGCAGGGTATTGCTTGACGGGCAAATAGAGCGCGTTCAGCAGAACAAATCCAAGCCCGACACCCACTAGCAACGAAGCCTGCCGGGGCAAATCGCGGGAGAACAGGCGCACGCCGCGACGGTAAAGGGTTCTACCGTGCGCCAGGCCGAGCACCAAGCCCACCGCGGCTATGGGCGCGTCAGCGATAACCGGAAAGGGCTGCAAAGGAACTTCAACTCCCGTAACTGCTTAGCCGATTGGCCTGGGCCGCCTGGTTTTTCTCTCTTGCTCTTGCTCCCAATCTTGCTCGAAATTGGCCTTTGGTCACGTAGTCTTCATGATTCCCAAACTGGAGCAAGAGCAA
>CALDSM010000132.1 GCA_937923585.1 uncultured bacterium | reverse complement strand
GACGGGCAGTCTGCCGTCCGATCCCACCGCCGAGTTTTGGGTGTGGATGCAGGGCAGGTTCGGCAACGCAGGACGCCCCTCGGCCGCGTTTCGGGTGCGCCTGCTCAAACCCAACGGAGAGGCGCAATGAGGAAAGCGGTGCAGAACCTGGCTGTCTATTCTTGCCCGGCATGTCTTGCATGACCTTCTGGTTCAAGTGCAGTGCCGGCGGCATCTTCATCAACGCCGGCAACATCATTCCCGCGCAGTGCCACGGCGACGAGTATGGGGACTGGGGCGGCACGCAGGAGAACCGTAGGAACAGTTCTGCCACGGCATTTCTGAAGGGACCGTTGCCTGAGAACCCGCCGCAGCGCGATATGATCGTTCAGGACAGCATTGTCTGTGACACGGGCCGTTACGGCACGGCGAAAGGCGCCGAAGTGAAGCAGCCCGCACCCCGTTGCCGTTATGCCATCCATATTGGCCCCTGGAGCGAGGGTGGAGAGCCAAGCACGCCGCTTTCCGAAGGGCTGCACTTCGGCAGTGACTCTTTCCACCCCGGTACGGCCGACATCCCCAATGTGGAATTGACGCCGTAAGCGCTCCCAGTGATTACTTCTCGATGGTAACTTCGTCGCAGATATTGCCGTCTTGGTCCATGGCCTGCATGGTACAGCGGTTGCCGTCCATTGTGAAGGCATTGCAGAAGGCCTTCGACGAGAAGTCTGTGGCTTCGGCGTAGTCCGGTTTCTGCGGGCGGCGTATATCGCCGGGAATGCTGATGGTGACGCAGTAGATGGTGCCGTCTCTGGGGGAATCCACCACCTTGCCGCCGCGCAGCGGCTTGGACCGCAGGTAATGATGCACATGGCCGCTGAGCGCGAAGTCCACGTGGTACTGGTCGAAGAGCGGCACCCACCACTTCACAATCTCCGGCTCGTTCGCGTCGGGATCAAAGGGCGGAAAATGGAAGACGGCAAACTTCCAGGTTGCGTCGGTGTTCTTCAGCGTGTCCTCCAGCCATGCCGCCTGCTGCTGCACGTCCTGCGTCACGTCGAGCATGATGAACAGTGCGTTGCCGTAACGGAAGCTGTGGGCGCAGCCGGGGATTATGCCTTCCGGCCCGTCCTTGGGCGTCTCAAAAAGGCCCAGGATAAGGTCGGGCCCCATTCCGTCAATCGCGTCATGGTTGCCCATGCCGGGCATGTAAGGCTTGCGCTTGACGAAGCCGGCCCACAGGCCCAGCAGCGTGTCCCAGTCGTTGGAATTCTGCCCCGTGCCCACGTTGTCCCCTGACACCGTCAGGAACGCCGCGTCGGGCCAGCGCTTCGATGCCGTTTCCAGCAGCGGGCCGACCTCGGGGCGGTTGTGGGTGTCGCTCATCCACAGGAAGGTGAACGGTTTCGGCTCGGCAGGGGCGGTGA
The DNA here is from genome assembly GCA_937923585.1 of uncultured bacterium. Classification (GTDB taxonomy): domain Bacteria; phylum Hydrogenedentota; class Hydrogenedentia; order Hydrogenedentales; family CAITNO01; genus CAITNO01. Next base: position 7,064 of record CALDSM010000132.1, on the reverse strand, counting down.
GGAATGCGGCAACGGGACTGCGCGTCTCGTCTTTGTCCCCGCCGACGCTGTACTCGTACACCGTGCCAGGGACCAGGCCGGTTAACTCCGCGGTGAAGTGGTTCACCCGGGGGTTGTTGGCCACCATGCGGTCTTCAATGATGCACCGGCGGGCGGGCGTGTCCGTCCATTCGCCGCCGCCCTGTTTCCGCCAATGCACCGCACCGCTTTCCACGGACAGGTCGGTGCGCCATTGAACGGCCTGCGTGGTCTTGGGATCGCCGGCCCAGGTCAGCGCAATCTGGTCCGGTGCCGCCGTGGCGGGATGCTTCGTCACGCGAAATGCGTCGTCAATCAGGTGGCTTTCCCGCGCGCGGCCGCGGATGGTGGGCAGTAGGATTTGCCCCTCCAGTTCCTTCGGCACCTGTGTCAGGAGCAGGTCGGGCCAGTCGCGATACATGAACCCGCCGACCCGCAGTTCCAGCAGTTGCTGCCCGGCCGGGAAGAAATTCGAGAGCGTGACCTTGTCGCCGGGATTAGCGGGTCCCACGACAGGGATGTAGTGCGGACGATGCCCGTCAAACCCATTGATGCCGAGCCCAATGCGCCCCGCCGGGAAGGTCTTCTGCCACACCTCATAGGTGTATTCCGCGTTGCGCACCTCCAGCGCGGTCTTCTTGAATCCCTGTTCCGCGAACCAGAAGGGCACCACCTTCTGCGCCCGGTGGCGCAGGATGGACACCACGACCGGCACATTCGCGTCGAAGCACCAATGCCTGGCCGCCAGCGTGGCGTGCTCTTCGGGCGTGAGAAGCGACATTACCTGCGCATCGTCCAGCGCACGAAGTTCTTCAACGCCCTTCTGCGCATACAGCCGCGCGACAATGCCGTCCATCGCGTCCTGAACCGGACCGACGGGGAATGTGGACGCCTTGACCACGGACACGGCCTGCGCCGCCGTGGCGAACCCGGCGGCAAACGCAAGGGCCTGTGCAACAACAAGAACCGCCGGCAGGATAAGACGGAACTTCTTCATGAGATACTCCTGTTGTGGTGAGTCATGCTCATCATAACGCATCTCAGGCTTCCATGTCCGTTTTCGTTTCCGAAGAGGTGTGCTCCTTGCCCGGCAGGAGTCTGATCCGTAAACACGCAGTCATGGGACCAATCCCTTCAAGGGTGGAGAGCCGCGTCGTTGCTGACTCGCATGGTGACGGGAAGAAATGAGACTCTGATGCGGTGTCTTCGATACAATGGCGGCACACAGGAGATCTTTTTTGCATGAAGAAGGTATTGGTCACGGGCGCGGCGGGGTTCATCGGTTCGCATCTGGCGGAGGCGCTGCTGGCGCGCGGGGATGCCGTCGTCGGGATTGACGAGTTCAACAACTACTACGATCCCGCGATCAAGCGGAAGAACATCACCGAAGCCCTGAGGAACCCCCGTTATCAGATGGTCAAGGCCGACATCTGCGACGAGGCGGCGCTGCGCGACCTGTTTGAACGCGAACGGCCCGACGTGGTGGTCCATCTCGCAGCGCGGGCGGGCGTGCGGCCGTCCCTGCAGGACCCGAACCTCTACCACCGCGTCAACGTGATCGGCGGACAGCACATTCTCGACGCCTGCCGCGACTACAAGCCTTCCCATCTGGTGTTTGCGTCCAGTTCCTCCGTCTACGGCGGCAGCACCGCCGTCCCCTTCACCGAGACGGACCCCGTGATGCGCCCCATCAGCCCCTACGCCGCCACCAAGCGCATGAATGAACTGCAGGGCCACGTCTACAGCCACATCTACGGGCTCAACGTGACCATGCTCCGCTTCTTCACCGTCTACGGCCCGCGCCAGCGGCCCGACATGGCCATCCGCATGTTTGCGCAGAACCTGCTCGAAGACAAGCCGATCCCCATGTTCGGCGACGGCTCCACCCGGCGCGACTACACCTACATCGAAGACATCATTGACGGCGTCGTGCGCTGCGTGGACCGGCCCTTCCGGTATGAGATCTTCAACCTCGGCGAAAGCCACACCACCAGTCTCGCCGAGTTGATTGAACTCATTGCCAAACATGTTGGCAAGCCGGCCGTCATTGACCGCAAGCCGCTCCAGCCCGGCGACGTCGAGATTACCTACGCCGATGTCTCCCACGCCCGCGAACTGCTGGGCTACGCGCCGCGGTTCACCATGGATGAGGGGATCAAACGGTTTGTTGCGTGGTACCGCGCGGAATATGGGGTCTAACACGTAAGGGTGCGTGAAGAGGCGCGAAGCGCCACGGAACGCACCGCTTCGAACGAGTGCCGTTCATGGACGGAATGGACGATATGGAGTCGCCATGCACGATAGTCTGTTCAATGAAGGAGAGGAACTCTACGACCGGGCACAGGACGAGTCCGGGGAGGAAGCGGAACGCCTACTGATCGAGGCCTGCGCCAAATTCGAGGAGGCGCTCAGCTTCAATCCTGACATGGATGAAGCGCTCCGCAATTGGGGGGACGCCCTTGCCGACCTCGCCATGATGAAGGAAGACGAGGAGGCCAACCGTCTCTTTCGCCTGGCCCGGTCCAAATATGAGGCCGCGTACTGTCTCAATCCGAACTCCGAGGAAATCCTGAACAACTGGGGCCTTACGCTGTCCGAACAGGCGGAAATCGCAACGGGCGAGGAGGCCGAAATTCTCCTGATGGAGTCTTGCGCAAGGCATGAGGCAGCGATTCAGGTCGCGCCGGACTGGCACAAGACGCACTACTATCTGGGTTGTTCCCTGTCCGATCTGGCCCTCCTGAAGACGGGCGAGGAGGCCAAACGGCTGTTCATGCGTACTTTCGCGAGTTTCAAGGCCGCATTGGACTTGCAGCCGGACATGGACGACGCCCTGTGCGCCTGGGGCGATGCCCTGAATGATCTGGCGCTCACAGAGACTGGACAAGAAGCGGAGCGTCATTTCAACGAAGCCTACTCCAAGTATGGGGAGGCGCTCCTTGCAAATCCAGAATCAGCCCTAACGCTATACAATTGGGGCATCTCACTAACCGACCGCGCTAAGAAGGCGGGCGGTGACGAGGCGACGAGCCTTCTTAGACAAGGGTGTGTCAAGTATGAGGCTGCACTCAATGTAGACCCAGATTATCATGATGCCCTTTACAACTGGGGCAATGCCCTGTCCGACTTGGCATTGACGAAGAAAGGTGACGAGACTGACAGCCTGTTCATGCAGGCCTATGCCAAGTATAAGGCCGCGCTCGACATTGACCCAAACGACGCTAGCACATTGTTCAATTGGGCCCATGCACTATCCGATCAGGCGAAAACCAAAAAGGGCGAAGACGCGGACCGCCTCTACTTCCAATCGTATGCCAAGTACGAAACTGTGCTGAAGATCAGGCCGGAGAAGCATCAGGCCTTCAAGAATTGGGCCATGACGTTGTCTGAACAAGCAAAGTTCAAGACGGGGGCGGAGGCTGATCGTCTTTATGGCATTGCATATGGCAAGCTCGCGGCGGCGCTGGACCTTGTGCCCCGCGATGGCGATACTCTTTCCATGTGGGGATGGATACTGGACGAACATGCAAAAACCAGGGACGGCGATGAGGCGGAGCGGCTTCTCGGCGAAGCATTGGAGAAGTACAGGGCTGCATTCAAGATAAACCCGCAGGACCAATACACCCTAAACAACTGGGGGAATGCGCTCTCCTCTCTTGCGTGGTACAAGACTGGCAGCGAAAGAGAGCAATTGCTCCGTCAAGCCTGCGAGAAGTTCGAGGCTGCGCTGCGTCTTGATGCGGACAATTATTTCGCTCACTATAACTGGGGCAACACGCTACATCACCAGGCTGATGAAAAGGAGGGCGCGGACGCTGAGAAACTCTGGTTGGAGGCCTGCGGCAAATTTGCAGAAGCGCATCGGCTTCGGCCTGACGACTCCGACACGTTTCGCGAGTGGGGCAAAGTTCTGCATGATCGTGCGGGTGCCGCGGAAGGAGCAGAGGCGGATCTGCTCTTTGAAGACGCGTTATCGAAGTACGACGAGGCGCATCGGCTCAATCCCGGGGATTCCGACATTCTACACAGTTGGGCCAACGCACTGGGCGGCAAAGCGGAAGGCAAGACCGGGGGTGAGGCTGACCTGCTTCTCCAGAGGGCCGACGCCACCTACGCAGAGGCGCACCTTCGAAGTCCTGAGAACGCCGACATCCTGATCGACTGGGGATGCATGTTGGCAAGCCATGCAAGCCACAAGCAAGGGGCAGAAGCCGATCATCTCTTTGGCAATGCCTTTGCCACGTTCCAGGCTGCGCTGCGCATCCAGCCGGACATGTCTCGCGCGCTGGGCGAATGGGGCGCCACCCTTATCGACAAGGCCAGAGGCAAACCCGGCGCAGAACTGGAATCGCTGCTCAATACGGCCCGGGAACTTCTCCTGCGCGCGGAGCGCCTTGAGCCCGGCTGTGCGGCCTACAATCTGGGCTGTGTGGCGTCGTTGCTTGGCCAGCCAGAGGTGTGCCGGGAGTGGCTGGCAGTCTCCAAAGCACACGACATGCTTTCTTCACGCCAGCACATGGAGCAGGATACGGACTTGGACCCGGTAAGAAACGAGCCCTGGTTTCGAGAACTGCTGGAGTCTCTTTAGCTGAAGCTACGTGGCTATGGTTCGACGATAACTTCCGCTTCCTCCAAATGTTCCGCATCCGTCTCATCGTAAAGCGGCTCATCCTTGCGGTGCCAGATGCGGTAAAGCGCGGGCAGCACAAACAGCGTGAGGAAGGTGGACGAAAGAATGCCGCCGATGACCACCGTGGCGAGCGGCTTCTGCACCTCCGAACCGGTGCCCACGGCCAGCGCCATCGGCACAAAGCCCAATGACGCGACGAGCGCGGTCATCATGACCGGACGCAGGCGCATGAGCGAACCTTTCAGCACCGCCTCCTGAAGGCCCATGCCCTCCCGGCGCAGGTGGTTGATGCAGGTCACCATTACGAGCCCGTTGAGCACTGCCACGCCGGACAGCGCGATGAAGCCCACCGCGGCGGAGATGGAGAAGGGTATGCCGCGCAGCCAGAGCGCGGCAATGCCGCCGCTCAGCGCCAGCGGCACGCCGCTGAACACCATCAGTGCGTACTTGACGGAATTGAAGGTGGTGAACAGGAACAGGAAGATCATGACGAAGCAGAACGGCACGACGATCAGGAGCCGTTCGCGCGCGGCGAGCAGGTTCTCGTACTGGCCGCCCCACTCGAGCCAGGTGCCCGGCGCGGGCTTCACTTCCGCCTCGATGCGCCGGCGCGCCTCGGCCACGAAGGAACCCAGGTCGCGTCCCTCGACGTTGGCCTGCACCACCAGGCGGCGCTTGCCGTTTTCGCGGTTGATCTGGCCCAGACCCTCGGCCATGGCGATCTTGGCCACCGCGCCCAGCGGGACACTGCCCCGCAGGGACATGCTGGCCGGCGGGTCCCCGGCGATGTGGCCTGCCGCTTCGGGGATGCTGGCGGGCAGCGGAATGGGGAGCTGTTCCAGCACCTTCAGATTGGTGCGCAGGTCTTCCGGCAGGCGCACAATCACGCTGAAGCGGCGGTCGCCCTCAAACACCGTGCCAGCAGCCTGGCCGCCAATGGCCGTCGCGACGATGTCCTGCACGTCCGCCACGTTGAGGCCGTAACGCGCGATGGCCGCGCGGTCAATGTCTATGCTCATCGAGGGGAACCCCTCGGTCTGGCCCGCCTTCGCGTCCGTGCAGCCGGGGATGCCCTGCAGAATCTTCAACACCTGCTGCGCCATGGGCGCCATCTTCTCGAAATCGTCGCCGAAGACCTTGACGGCCAGCGCGCCGCGCACGCCGGCCACCAGTTCGTTGATCCGCAATTCAATCGGCTGGCTGTACTCGTACAGGTTGCCCGGAATGCTTTCCACGGTCTTGCGAATCTTCTCCAGCAAACCGGCTTTGGACAGGTTCGGATCGGGCCACTGCGCCTGGGGCTTGAAGATTACATAGCCGTCTGAAATGTTCGGCGGCATGGGGTCGAACGCCACTTCGGCCGTGCCCGTCTTCGAGTACATCAGCGCCACCTCGGGCAGCGCCGACACGGCCCTCTCCACGTTGGCCTGCATCGCCATGGACTGCGTGAGCGAGGTGCTGGGTATGCGCAGCGACTGGAGGCTGATGTTGCCCTCGTCGAGTTTCGGCACCAGTTCCTGGCCGAGCCGCGTGAACAGGACCAGCGACGCCGCGAAGAGCGCCACGGCAGCCAGCACCACGCCCCAGCGCAGCGCGATGGCCCGCTGCAGCAGCGGCTCATACAGGTGCTGGAGCCCCCGCACGATCCAGTTCTCCTTCTCCTGGACCCGGCCCGTGATGAAGATGGCCACCATGGCCGGCACAAAGGTCAGCGACAGCACGAACGCGCCCGCCAGCGCGCAGATGACCGTCAGCGCCATCGGGTGGAACATCTTGCCCTCGACGCCCGTCAGCGCCATGATGGGGAAGTAGACCGTGATGATGATTGCCTGCCCCGCCACAGAGGGCTGGATCATCTGGCGGCTGGCCGTGAACACCTCGTGCAGGCGCTCGCGCAGTTCCAGCCTGCGCCCCAACTGGCGCTGCCTTTCGCCAATCAGCCGCAGGCAGTTCTCCACCACGATCACCGCACCGTCCACGATGAGGCCGAAATCAATCGCTCCCAGGCTCATGAGGTTGCCGCTGATGCCCAGCCGCGTCATGCCCAGCGCGGTGATCAGCATGGCCAGCGGTATGGCCAGCGCCGTGATGACCGCGGCGCGGATGTTTCCGAGCAGCAGGAACAGCACGACAATGACCAGGATCGCCCCGATGGACAGGCTGTGCCCGACCGTGTCTATGGTCTTGTCCACCAGTTCCGTGCGCACCAGCACCGGCCGCAGGCGCACGTCGGGCGGCAGGCTTGCCTGGATGCCGTGTACCTTGTCGTTCACGTCGTTGGCCACCGTCCGGCTGTTGCCGCCCAGCAGCATGAGCACCGTGCCCACCACCACCTCGCGCCCGTTCTGGCTGGCCGCGCCGGTGCGCAGTTCCCTGCCCACACCCACGCGCGCCACGTCGCGCACATGGAACGGCA
>CALDSM010000131.1 GCA_937923585.1 uncultured bacterium | reverse complement strand
GTCGCAGTTTACTCCCGCAGCCGTTTTGCGAAGTGTTCCCTTCTTCTCGTCCGCTTCAACCTTGTCGTAACCGATGTGCGACCGCAGTTCCTCAAGTTTTGTCTCGGAGGGCGCCGCCGCTTCGCCGGTTTCGACGGGACCGAAGTCCCACGCCGCCACCAGCGGGGCAACCGTCACGTCGAAGGCCCCGCCGGTTGCCTCACTGACGGTCCGCGCAAGGTGGAAGACCTCGACCAACTCCGGCGAGCCCGCAACGGGCTCCACACTGTCCAGGCGGTTGAATCGGACCAGTTCGGAATCTTGGCGGTAGAGCGACATCGCGCGGTCAATGCGTTCCAGCCGCCGGGCAATAGTCTTCTCAAGGGACCGGCGTTCATCTTCCCTGAGCGGCGCGGCAATCTTGATGGAATAGGTCGTTCCCTGGGTCTCACCCGACAAGAGTGTGTCATCCGGCAGCGGCAATCCCCACCATAAACCCGCCGCCAGCATTGCCATCAGGCAAACAACTACCGCCGCCGCACGCAGCATCGTGATCACCCTCCCGCTCATGCGCGCCAGGGCCGTTTGCGGCAGTCGGGATCCTGCTGCACCCTGTTCCACGCCTCAAAAAACAGATTTGCGTTCTTTACCACCTGGAAGTCGTACATGCCGACGCACAGGAAGTCCGCGCCGTTTCTCAGCGCGTACGGAAAGCCCTCTTTCGGGTGGATGGCGCCCGCGGCCAGCGTCTTGAAGCCGATCCAGGGCTCCTCCAGCGTCTCCATGTAGGCGATGGTCTCCGCGGGATTGACGCACCAGATGTTGTCCTGTTCGGGCTGGGGCTTGGCCGACCAGTAGTCCGTGTGGTGCAGTGTCTTGACCCAGTAGTCGGGCTTCAGTCCCTTCTCCACACATCCCTGAACGGTCTCCAGTTTGTGCGCGCCGATGCCGGCGGGCAGTCCGTTGCGGCGCACCAAGTCCAGAAATTTCGAGACGGTGTCGAAGGCCCCTTCCGACACGAGCCGGTCCATGACTCCGCCCTGGGCGTAGCATGCGTGGGCGCCTGCGTCAATGGACACCCTCGCGCCTTCCAGCAGGTCGCCCATTGCGCAGTCGGAGATGAACTGTATTTTGCCTCCCTCCCTGCGCCAGTAGTCCGTGATGACGCGGCACAGCCGCGGATTCGTCAGGATCGTGTTCATGCCGCAGCATTCGGCCAGGTGAAACGTCTCGAACACCTTGCGATCCGTGTGGTACGCGCAGACCAGGTCCGACACGTACATGAGGTCGCGCGAATGCGCCCATCCGCCTATCAAGTTGCCGCCGAGGAAGATGCGGCTCAGTTCGAGCGTGCCAATCCGGGACTTGGGCACCTGTCCCTTCAGTTCGCCCAGTTCTGCCGCGTCCACCCGTTTCGCCGAGGCGCCCGAGGTGGCGTCCGCTTTCCGCTCCTTCAAGTGCGACAGGAGGTGTTCCGCCTCCAGGCTTTCCCAGCCTCTCCGCTCTTGGAAAGCATACGCGAATGCGCCCACGGCCGGAATGGGCAGCAGGTGCCGGAGTAGTTCACGGCGTCCCACCGACTCAACCGGCGCGTCTGCTTGCGGCGGCGCGCCCTCCTTCAGTGCGGCGCTTTCCGCGGGGATTGTCGCGCCGAAAAGGGATCGCACCAGGCCGTCCAGTCCAATGAACCGACCTGTGGGAACGCATGCGAGCACGAGCAGCGCGGTCAATTCCACCAGGTTTTTGTCAATCACCAGATAGGAGCCTTCCGCAGGAAGGCCGAAACCCATTCCCGCCAGCGGCGGGTGGGCGAGGTAGTACATCCCCAGAAGCAGCGCCCCGAAGAGGCTTGCCAGACGACTGAAACACCCCAGCATCAGCGCCGCCCCAATCAGCGTCAGCCCCAGCACGTTCATCAGGTCAACAACGCGCAGCACCGGTTCGTTTGCGGCCATATCGTGAAAGAAGTTGGCCATCAGCCACTCCGCGCTGTTCAAATAGGGAGCCGAAGTCCAGTTCGGATTGGCCAGTTTGACCAACCCCTCGTACAGAAAATGTCAGCCTATCAGTGTCCGAAGCACGACAAGTGCCAGCATCACCGGCCCGGCCCACTTCACAGCCTCAACTTTGTGGTGCTTCATAAACCAGTCTCCGCGCCGCCCGCGCTGTCGCGCTCATGCGCGGGGAAGCCAACTGTCGGCGGCGCATCAGTATAGAGATTCCCGCCTCTGCTGACAATGGCCGATTGCGCGCGTGCAGAACGCCAAAAATGTGCCAAATACGCGCGGTCATGGTAAAATGTGGATGAATGTGTGAAAAATGCGCGAAGGAGGCCGAATGAACAGAGCCGTTCTTGTCACCCTGATATTCTGTGTTTGTTGGTGTCCGGCACACGCCGGGTGGACACAGCCTTTGGAACGGGTCCAGACCATTTCGCTGGGCGCCCTTGAAGGCCGTATTGACCACATGTGCCTTGATGCGCAGAACAACCGGCTTCTGGTGGCGGCGCTCGCGAACAACTCGCTGGAGGTGGTTGACCTCAAGCAGTGCAAACGGGTGCTTTCAGTGACGGACCCGAAAGGTCCCCAGGACGTGATGATCCTGCCGGAGTCCCGCGAGGTTGTTGTGACCAGCGGCGCGGACGGGGTCCTTCGTATTTATGATGACAAACTGCACCTGGTGCGGTTCTTGGGCCGGCTGAAGAATGCCGACAATGTGCACTACGACAGTGCCTCCGGACGCATCTTCCTCGGTTACGGAAAAGCCTTGGCAGTGATTGACCCCAAGATTCCGTCCAAAATTGCCGAGGTCCCGTTGGGCGGGCATCCGGAATCGTTCGAGGTCGAAAAGGACGGCAAGAACATTTTCGTCAATGTTCCCGAAGCCCGGGAAGTCGTCGTCATTAACAAGGACACCCTTCAGATTGCCGCGCACTGGCAACTGCTGGAGGCCCGCGAGAACTTTCCCATGGCCCTTGATGAGACCAACCACCGGCTGTTCGTTGGATGCCGCAGCCGCGCCAAGGTGCTCGTTTATGACACCAAGTCCGGTTCCTACGTCGGCAAAGTGGACTGTGTCAGCGACGCGGACGACCTCCATTATGACGCCGAACACAAGCGGGTGTACGTGACGGGCGGACAGG
>CALDSM010000130.1 GCA_937923585.1 uncultured bacterium | reverse complement strand
CGAGATCTGATCGTGACTGGAGTTCAGACGTGTGCTCTTCCGATCTGGTTCCCCGGGGCCCGCTGTAATCCGCTGCGGACGGGTCCCACGACGCGGCCTGCGCCCCCCCCGAAATGACCGCATGCGCGGACACGCAGGCCATCAGCAGGGGCAAGACATGCATGCCGGAGGTCCTGACCGGAGACTCATTCATGGAATTTCCTTTCCCTTAAAGACGCTTCCAGGGATGCTGCAACCGTCTCTGCGGTCCATCGTACGCCGGAGTGAGGTTACACCACCGCGGCCCATTGCGCAAAGCGGGGCGCAAAAGAGCTTGCAGGCATTGGGCCGCCGCGAGCACAATACCCGAAAGGGCTTGCACAACCGATAGAAAGGGACAACTGTATTGGTTTGGACGGTGCGGCATACGGGTCGGATGTGGGCGGCGGTTGCCATCATGGCCGGCACTGCTATGTTTGGAACCGGAACGGCAACGGCCCAACCGGTTCGGATGGCCTTTCTGGCCGCGGAAACGTCGGAACAGGAAATGGGGCCGCACAACCGGGCCGCATGGGAAGCCGCTCAAGGGCTGGGAAACGCCACGCTGCTGCTGTCCGGCGCCAACGGAACATTCAAAGACAGGGCGGGCGCGGGTCATAACCTTGCAGAGTTCGACGTGGTCTGGCACCACCAGGGCGACGCCATCGCGCGAACCGTGCTGTATGCGGGACCGCATTTGGCGGCGCTGCGCGCCTTTGCGGAGAATGGGAGAGGGGTGATGCTTTCCGGGGGTGCGCTGGCCCTAGTAGACTCGCTGGGACTGGAAGGGGACACGCGCGCGCAACGGCATGAACTGGAGCATTACCGCGACGCCGCGGCAATGGTGCCGGTGGAACGTTCGCATCCCGCATTCTTCGGGCTGCCCGAGGAGAACGGGCTCATCTGGCTGAGCCGGGGCGGCTGCCCGGCCGTTGCCGATTTCTACTGGGGAGGCCCCGCCGAGGGAATGGTGCTGGCCAACACCCCGCGCGGCGTGGAACGTCCGCTCGTCGAATACGGTCTTGGAGCGGGGCGTGTGATTGTCTTTGGCGGACGTTGGCCCGACTACGCCGACGTGGAAAGCCCGCACCGCCCCAACCTGCTCCGGCTCACTGCCAACCTGCTGGGTTACCTGGCCGCCCCGCAATCCTGGCGCGCCGTCGAAATCCGCTCGAAGTTTCCGGCGGCAGCCCATCCGGAGGTGCGGGGAATAGCGGCTCCAAGGTGGCGGGCGCTGCGCATGGCCATTGAGGACCTGTCCAAAGAGTTTCCTGAGCGCTATCCGCAGGGCAACGAGTTTCTGAACCGGCTGGAAGCGCTTCAGACCGAACAGTCCCAGGTGCCGGCAGACGCAGACCCGGAGGCATATGCTCCCATCATCACCCGCTTTGACGCGCTGCAGCGTGAAGCGCTTCTGGCCAACCCACTGATTGACTTTGAGCGCTTGCTGATGATCCGCCGCAGCGCGGGCCATCTGGGACTGCCCCGCAATTTTCACGGCAACGATGACCTGCCGCCAACCGGCTACGACAACGCGATTGTGACCGTGTCCATGTCGGCCCCGGACGCTGCGGCCGAGACCGTCTTCCGTCCCGAGGGTGACCGCTTCGTTGGCGACCTGGACCTGCATTACGACGCGGAGAAGATGCTGGTGTCCACCCCCGATGCGCAGGGCCGCTGGGGGGTGTCGGAATTGTCGCTGGACTCCGGCATCGCAACACCGCTAACGCTCATAGATGAGCCCGATGTGCATAATTACGATGCATGCTACCTGCCGGACGAACGGGTTGTCTTCACCTCGACCGCTCCTTTTATCGGGGTGCCCTGCGTCGGCGGTTCCTCCA
>CALDSM010000129.1 GCA_937923585.1 uncultured bacterium | reverse complement strand
ATTTCCTTGAGTTTTCCAAGGGTCACAGCATGGTATGCTCCCCGGTCGATGGGCTCTGTGGTATTCACAACAAGCCTCAGGAAGGCAATACGTTCCGCGAGCGGATATCTCTCGGCAACGCTACGATTCCCCATTAGCACGCCGAGAAAAGGCTGCAACATGACCGGTCGCGGGACAAGCGGAAAAGGGACATGTTGCAGAAGCAAGAGTCCAACATTATCATAAAACTCTTTCTTCAATGCTGTCCTCATATAGACAAATAGGGAATCCTCCAAGTGTTCATTGACCATCTTTGCATGGACTTTCCATTCTTCCGGCGTTATTCTACTTGGCGCCGTAGAATAGACCTTGACACATCCATGCAGAAACTCTTCCGCAGAAAAGGAACCATCAGCAAAAGCCGAGGCGCATAAGACTTTCGCACAAATATACAAGCCCAAAATACACGAGCCAAGAGATTTGAAACTCATGAATGCTCTCCTCATAGCCACGACCAGAAGTTTGCGAGGTCGCCCGCAAAACTGTTGGTGTTGCATTGTGAGATATCTCCGCTGGTCCAGGGGGTGTCCGTCACACATTCGTTATTGAGATGCTTGTCGGGGATGCAACTGTCATCAGGTTCCTGCCAGGAAGCAAGGAAAGCTGACAAGGATCCCATGCATTGCCTCAATTGGGCTGTCAGCGCTTCATGAGTGACCCTGCAATAGTCAATATTACCGTGGTAGGTATGGTGTGGCTCACTGGCATAATTGCTGGGAAGCAACTTGGCAATCGGCACCCCAGTAGAGTTCTCCGTGGTGTCCACGCCATGAAAGCAAACCAAGTGAAAGGAATATTCGCCATCATCAATGGCCATTGTCTGCATTTGTTCACCAGTACAGAAGGCGGTGCCAATTACAGAGCCGCATGCTACCATAAGCTCGCACTGGGTAATCCAATGGTCGTCGTTGCAGTCGTCGACTTCATGAGGCGGTGTCAATGCATATCCGAACTTGCTAGGATTGTCTGTGTAGCACACAAAGTGGTGTTTTGTCAGGGGAGGCACGCGGTACTCCGGACAATGCTGAGTGAAACTGTCGTTTCGTACGGCGTCCACATATGCGGTGAGCAACACTTCAAAAGGCTTGCGTATTGTCATGTCCAACAGGGGGGCCATGAAGGGGCGATCTACATAGTCAACAAGATATCTTCCCCCGTTTTGACTCATCTCTACCGCCACGTTTAGACGATAACAAAGATCATAGGTGGAACCACCGCCATGGCTATGCCCAACGATAATCAGCTTTTTTATCTCTCCCATGTTGATTTTCCGGACCAGGTCAACAAACAACGGTCCCAAGCCTCGATGATCAATATTTGGATCTGGATCGTCCACGCCAATTACATCATCCTCGTTCCGGAGATCAAACTCCAGCAGGCCCGCTGAATCATGTGACTTGACCTCATTCGCCCACCGGAACAGGCCGCTTACAGCATTGTAGGGTGCTGTGACTGCAGGGTTGGAAGGCCAGTCGTTGCATCCCCCATATGCATTTTGAGAGACAGCAGTGGTGTCATGGTTCGATTTTGACTCCTGTTCTCCGGAAAGGACGACGACATAGATGCCGTCGGTGGTGAACTCGGGGACATAGGACTTGTTACGGCATGGCTTGCCGTTTTCATCGGCAACCATGACATAGATCACGGGATTGGTCACGTCTGCCGCGCTGGCGTACCACTGCCACGCGGGGTCTCCTTCGGCAGGCACGGAGTATTCGTTTAGCTTTGCCGTAGAAACATCCGCAGACTCCGTGAATACGGGACCTTCACCGCTTCTCCAACGATGGAACCGCAACCCCGGCGCCGGGACCGCTTGCAGGCGCACAAATCGGCCGTAGGGATACCTTCCGTTGGGTGCCTGATCCACATATCCAACGGCCCTAGTCGTTTCAGAATTCTGCAGTGATATTAGAGTGGTTCGGGCATCGGCGGAAAGGCACACCTCAGACACATCGATCTCGCATTTTGGCAATACGTCGGGAGGCTCAAAGGTCCCGTCGAGAGGAACGCATATATCATATGAATCAGGGCCAGACAGAGAAACGGACACCTTAACATTCGGGGCTACGTTCGGAAAGCCCCAAAGCATCAAGTCCCAATCCCCGCACGCATTATAGACCACATAGCCCGGCTCTGGCTCCACTGTGTAGTCATCGTAACTGCATCCTGAAAACATATCGCTGCATGGCAACCACGCCATGTTCCGCACGAGTTCCGTTTCGCAGGGAGGAGGATCCGGATGTTGGTACGTACTCGGGTCGCCACACCAGGGCTCCGTCCACTTAAGATAATGGCATACGGAAAAGCTCCCAACGTGCCCCCCCACATTAAACAACACGTTGGGCTTTTCCAATATAGTATTAGTATGGGGACACCAGAAGGTATGACGCTTAACGTCGGGCGATTCGGGCTCTTTATCATCGTACTCACAAAGTCCGGTGCTTGTTTCTACGAAATCATAAGGCGGTATTCCCTGGAAGGAAAAGTAGAAAGAAGGCCAGTAGATCAAGGAGAAGGTGGCGACCGTTGAATTCCACTTCCATTCAGTATCCAAACAGGGTGCAAGACCGTTGGGATAATAGCCTCTTCCAGAGTTCGACGATGCATTTGGGACATATCGTCGTTCCTTCTCAAGTGACATATCTATAGGATCTATTCGTGTGGAGCTAATCTTTACTTGGCTGCCTTTTGGGCCCTCAATGCTGCCGAACGGATAAGAGTCATCGGGCGGATTCAGTTTACAGTAGTCTTTGAAGGAACCAACAAACTCAATACTATAGTCGGTTAATCGAAATTTCTCTGTGTCGGGCAGACCGAGTCTAATGTGCGGCCTTGTGCGTGCGGTAACTGAAAGCTCTGACGCAACATTAAACACGAAAGAGACGGTCTTCTCTGTCGATCCATCTGCGGTAGTATTGGGTATGCGCCATTGGTAGAAGACTTCGTTCGGATTGTCCAGTACCGACAGTTCAACTATGCTTCCCGTGAGTACAGGCTCTGATAAGGCAATCAGCTGTCCTTCATCGTCATTGTCAAGCTTGACACGCACTGTGAAGTCAAGTCCATCGTCATATGCGCCGCCAACTTGACCATCGTCTTTCGCCCAGTAGTACGGACCGCGTGTTATATACCCGGCAGCATCAGCTCTGAAAATGTCGTTCCAACATGATTGCGCTTGCCCCGGCGCCGCAAGCACACAGTCCTTCTTGGTCTTATCCAAGACAGAACTCAGAAATTCGTCGATCACATGCTGCGTAACTGGAATCCGTGGCGGGGGTGCAACACTCAAGTCACTGTCCGCATATTCCCATTCCCTCCGATTTGACACGCCATCCGCATCAGCATCTCTGTCCGCTCCAAAATAGCGCAGTGCGGCGTTGTCATAGTTCTCAAACGCCAGGTCAATACCGGTCATCTGTTTGACGGCGTCCTTGATCATGTGATCATACCCGGGGGCGCCCAATGTCGCATATGCCGCGACTACATCAATTAGAAATGCCGGTCTTGCCGTGTTTCGAAGTTGGGCTTTCGCCATACCTCGGTTTCTTCGAAATGAGTTGTAGGTCTCGATATGCGTCACGCCATGGTCGGCGCTCAAATCTAGGTTGGCATCCTTGACAACAGCGTCGAGCAGACTGAACTCGACTACGTCGGGAATGCCATTGCCCGTATAGGTCTCGCTATCAGCCGCATAAGAGATCTTGCCTCGGTCGAAATCCGGTGGCCAATCATTTCGCTTTCCTGTGATATCGATCATCTTGAGCCGGAACTGTTCCAAGGCATCGGGCAAGTAGATGGTGGCTCCTTCGGGCGGCTCTGTAAAGTATGCCGTTAAAGTTCGGTCCTGGTCCAGGGGAACTGTAAGTGTCCGGGAATAGATTTCCCTGATGGACCCCGGTGCCGCTCCTGGGGTTACGTCGGGCGTGGACATCCATGCTTGAAATATAGGGCCGGCCACCGTCTCGTTCGCGCGCACGGGAAGTGACTGGCATGGGCAATTGGGGCAGCCCGTCTGCTCGGAGTCCGGCGGCCAGTCGGAAAGCTTGTACTTGGGCAGGAAAAGCGTGCCCGGCCCGGGGGTGACGCTGCCTTCGCCCTGTTTGCCGATGGTCACCTGCACCGTGGGTATCCCGGCGCTGCCCGCCATGTTCGCGTTGCCGAAATCCGGAACCATGCCGTCAATCGCGGGATAACCGGCCGTTGCGCCCAGCAGTATTACCATTGCCCAGGCGCCAACGGTGGAATGGAACCCGTCGTTGTCCGGGTCCCAACCGGTAAAGTCATCTAGAACGGAGTTGGATCTCCATGCTGCAAAGATCCACTCATCAATATTGGAGAAGCCGTCGCCGTCGGCGTCTCCATTCAGGCCAAGTTCGGGAACGGATACAAGCGCATTCTTAAAGGCACCAAGGTCTTCCGGCGTGACTTCTACGCCGGGGTGTCTGGACAGGAAGTGCGCAATGGCCAGTTCCCTCATCGTGCCGCTGAGCGTGCAGTATGCGGCGTAAGTATGCACACAGGAATCATAGTAGGCTTCTGCATTGGCCCCTGTGTTCTGAACGTTCGGAGGCAGTGGAAAGATCGCCGTGAGCGTGAGCGTGTTCAGCAATTCGCGCCAGTGGGCCGCGTTGCCCTGATAGGCCTGTCTGACAGCGTCCTGTTTGGGGCCGTTTACCATGCTCTCGCTCATGACGGCCAGCCAGACCAAATCAGGCATGTCGTGCCCGTGGACCGTATCGCGCCCGTTGGCCGTTGGGAGCCCGGTAACCGTGTTATGTCCGTAGGCCGCGCCGCCGGACACGCCGGCCGGCAGCACCAGCTTGTAGCCACCGATATTGGGTACGGTTTCCCCGGTTGGCGTTTGTGCCGTCAGCCACCGCTGAAAGTCGTCAAGCATAAATGGACCATCAAAGACTGCTGTAATCGTGCGCGGCGTATCGTCCGTGGGAATCGTCACCGCCAGGGTGCTGTCTTCACTGAGGACTTCGCCATCTTCCAGCCACGCCAGAAAGCGCCAATTTCCAAAGGGGGTGGCTTCCAGTGTGACCGTCTCGCCCTGCTCGTAATATCGGGTGCCCTCGCCTACGTTCGTGTATCCCGATCCTTCGACCAAAACGGTCATCGGGACAGTTGTGCATGATCCGAACGACGGCTCCAGGAAATGGTCACTGTTCATGACAACGGTGGTCGTCTGTCCGAAAACATTGGCCACGTGCGGGTCCGACCACTCCCCAAAACAGAGGCTTGGCGGATTTATGGCAGAGACCGTCACCACGTCGCCAGTCCGATAATAGTGCAACCCCACCCGAGGTTCGGTGGCTCCGCCGTTCTGCGCCCACATCTTGAGGACCCATTGCGCCTGCAGGAATCTTGCCTGGAGCGTCGTGTTGCCCGTTATGTCCAGTTCCAGCGTGGACGGACCGGATATGCTGTTTCCCTGCCCGTCCGTCCCCGTCCATCCGGCAAAGGCCCAGCCGGGGTGCGGCGTGGCGGTGACCCGGCGATGCTCGTTCATCCGGCAGGCCCACGCCCCCGGCGCGGGACTCACCGTCCCCGCGCCCTCCGGTTCCAGCAGGTTCAGCGTGCAGTCACCGCCCGCCAGAAAGTTCGCCGTCACACTCATGGATCCCGCGATGGTAAATGGTACCGTACGTTCCGTTCCGGCGATGTCGCCCGACCAATGGGAGAAGACATAGCCGGGATTGGTCTGCCAGACCTGTAACTCCACGTTTGTCCCCGTTTCCACCGGATAGGTGCCCGCAGGGGGATCGGTCGAACCGGCGTTTTCC
>CALDSM010000128.1 GCA_937923585.1 uncultured bacterium | reverse complement strand
TACGAGATCTGATCGTGACTGGAGTTCAGACGTGTGCTCTTCCGATCTTGTGGTGTTCCACCCGCTCACGCGGGAACACATCCGCAAGATTGTCGACGTGCAGTTGACGCGGCTGTCGAAACGCCTGGGCGAGCGCAACCTCACGCTGGAACTGAGCGACGAGGCACGCGACCTGCTCGCCGAACTGGGCTTCGACCCAGTCTACGGCGCACGGCCGCTCAAGCGCACCATCCAGCGGCACGTGCTCGATCCGCTCGCAAGAGAGTTGCTAACAGGCCGCGTGCCCGACGGATCGCATGTGGCAATCAAGCGGGTCGGTGAAGAGTTGGCTTTTGATGTGAAAGCGCCCCAAACTGCTTAATGTGACTACTTTACCGCAACCGACATTACCCGGTCCGCCTCTCCCGACACATTGAGAGACTGCCAAATTCAATGGCTTAGTTGTGACATAATGGATCAAGGAGTCTATTACCGTGAATCGCGCAGTCAAAGTGGTGGTTGAACACCACACAGACGGGTATGTCGCCTATCCGCTCGGACTGAAAGGCGTGGTCGTCGGCGGGGGAGACACCTACGCCGAGGCATAGCAGGATGTCGAATCGGCCATCCGCTTTCACGTCGACACCTTTGGCGAAGACGTTCATCCCGTTGCGTCCACAAGTCACTTTTCCGATAGGGATTGAACCACAGAGGTCACAGAGGAACCTGGAGCAGCGGAGCCGCAACCAATGACAGAAGACACAAACCACGGAATTCACTGAACCACACGGAAGAAGTAACCGGAAGAATTGACATGGATGGACAGGATGGAAGATAGGAGAAGCAGCATGAAAATCGCCGCGGCTTGCGACGATTTTGGGACATAGTAGTACAGAGGACGCGATAGGGTGACGGGAACACAAGCCTCTGCCGCCCACGTCTCCTGTGCATTCTGCTTGTCCATGTTCGTTTTGCTTCTTGTTCTTGATGCCGCTCCCCTCCCCTCTCCTCTGTGCCCCTCTGTAACCTCTGTGGTTCAGTTCTTTTGGCACGTGCGGTCAAAAGTCTGGCTACGGTTACGCCGCGCCAGACTCGTCCATTCATCGGCATGTCCATTCATCGGCAGTGCAACCGTGTTTTCCGTGCGGGTATACTACCGCCCGCGCAAAACACGCGCGCAAAGGAACCCAACAGCATGGGCATGGTTGTCATTGGAGTGTTTACATCAGAGTTTGAGGCACAGGCGGTGTGCCACCGCCTGGACGCGGAGGGCATCGCCGCACGCATGAACCGGCAGGGCCGCTACCGCGGCTTCACGGGTTCCATCGCCGTGGAGGTGGATGCCGAAGATGAGGTGAAGGCCCGCGAGGTTCTGGGTGATATCAACTCCCCGGCGGACATGGATGAGTACATTGAACCCGATGACAAGCGGTACAAGCACTGCCCGGCGTGCCAATCGGCCAATGTGGACATGGCCGCACTGACGGAGGGTCAAACCTGGCTGATAATGCTGACGGTTGGCATTGCTTCGCTGTTTTTCAAGCGCAACTGCCGCTGCCGCAAATGCGGGCACGCATGGCGCGGCTGAAGACTGCGAGGAATGTCTCTTGGTCCATCTCCAGCAGGAACGGAAACCCTGCTGTAAACCTTGCCCAGGCATCAGACATTGGAGGACCTATGAATCATGAGCGATGAACCGATCGTGCGGGAAGACCACAGCATCCCCATGCTGCCGTGCGGGGAAGATGAGAACTGCAGTTGCCCCTATGACTACTCGCTGAAACCAGACCGCGATGTCGAAGGCATGCCCTTTCTCGATGCAGATGATCCAAGGACTTGCCCGGAATACGGCCATGCCTGTCCGAAATTCATGGAAGATTTCGGGCTGACCATTGACGACCTCAACATCCGCGCCGTGCTGCACTGCGGCGCGCTCAGGGAATACCTCATCGAAAAAGGCGAGAGGTCCGCAACAGATCCAGGAACAGACCGGTTGAGGAAGAAGTATTGCGAATATCTTGAGAAGTATCCTGAAGACAAATACCCGCAGTACTACTGATTCAAAAGGATATACGCTTTGAAAGCACTCCCGCTCATGCCTCTGTGCGTTGTGGTGGCTGCATGCCTTGGCTGCGGGGACGGTGTGGCCTCCCCCCTGCTATCGCCCGACGACATGGCCTTCCTCACCGACATGGCCAAGGCGACGTTGGAATCGTCGCGGGTGGCGCCGAGTGCGATGGTGGGCAAGATCGGCCCGAACACGAGCGGCGGCACGCTGATTCGTCCCGGTGGCCGGGAAGATTATCCCGCGTTCTGGATACGCGACTACGCCATGTCCGTGGAGTGCGGCATCGTCCCTGCGGACGAGCAACTTCATGCGCTGCGCTATACCGCAACGCATCAGGTGGATAAGGAAATCACGCTGCCCACGGGCAGTGTGCTGCCGGTGGGTTCTATTGCCGACCACATTTCTTTTGGCGGCGTGCCCATTTTCTTCCCCGGCATCCTCGAAGACTATGACAGACAGGGCGGCCCGCAGTGGGGCATCCTGCCTTCGCTGGATGACCAGTTCTATTTTGTACGCATGGCCGCGCTGTACCTGAAGGCCGGCGGCAAAACCGGTTTCCTGACAGACGACATCAACGGCAAACCGCTCACTGACCGGTTGGAGTCCGCCTATACGATGCCGCCAAGCGACCCGGAAACGGGCATCGTGCATGTTTCCGAGAAAAACCGGGGCGTGAATTTCGGATTCTTCGACTCCGTCACCCACACCGGCGACCTGTTTTTCGCTTCCGTGCTGAAGTACCGCGCTGCGCTGGATCTGGCCGGCATGTTCGACGCGCTGGGCCGTGCGGAACCGGCGCAGAAATACCGCGATGCCGCCGCGCGCCTGCGCGATGTTCTGCCGAAGCGCTTCCCCGCCGACCGCGCCATCCTCCGCGCGTCCACCGGACTCAGCGCGCAGCCGGACGTGTGGGGCACGGCCTTCGCGGTGTATGTCGGCGCACTGCCGCCGGACGTGGAGAAGGCTGCCTGCGAGGGGCTGGCAGACGCGCTGAAACGCGGCACCATTGCGTGGAAGGGAGGCGTCCGGCATGTGCCGACGGATGCTGATTTCAGCAAAGACAGCGCCTGGGAAAAGGCGCTTACGCCGAAGAACCACTACCAGAACGGCGCGTACTGGGACACACCCACGGGCTGGGTGTGCTACGCCGTTGCCAAGGCGAATCCGGGCCTGGCGAAATCACTCGCCGGGGATCTGGTTGCCGAACTGCGTGAAGGCGATTTCCGCAAGGGTGAGCAGTTCGGTTCCCCCTGGGAATGTTTCCATCCCGACGGCAACCACCGGCAGAACCCGATTTACCTGGCCAGCGTGACCGCGCCGCTGGACGCGTTCCAGCGCATGACTGACTGAACAACGGTCCTGTGATTTAACGTAGACGCGGCATCCTGCCGCGTTCCGCTCCGACCAAGGGCGATGAAAGAAAGTGGCTGGAGGCCGCTTCTACTCTGGCCCCGCACGTTCTTTGCCTTTTCCCCGCCCTTTCATTATCCTGTTGCCGGTCAAGCAACCCATATCTCAAGGAGACAGCGTCATGTCTATATCCGTAGCGGCCGTTAGCGAAGCGTTCGAAAAGCGTTTTGGCGCAAAACCGGAACTGGTGGTGCGCGCGCCGGGACGGGTGAACATCATCGGCGAGCACACGGACTACAACCACGGCTTTGTGCTGCCAATGGCCATCGAACGCGAGACGACCATCGCCGGACGCCGCCGTGACGACGGGCTCATCTGCGCCCGCGCGGAGAACCTGAACCGCGACGTGACCGTGCGGCTGGACGAACGTGTGCGCAACGCGGCGGAACCCTGGATTGACTACATCATGGGTGTCGTGGATGAGTTGTGCAAGGCGGACAAGGTGCCGTGCGGCGCGGACATCGTCATCCTGGGCGACGTGCCGCTGGGATGCGGTTTGAGCAGTTCGGCCGCGCTGGAAATGGCGGCGCTGTGCCTTTTCGAGGAACTGGGCGGATTCACGTTTGACGGCCCCGAGGCCGCGCGGTTCGGCCAGCGTGTGGAGAACCAGTTTCTGGGCCTCAAGAGCGGCATTATGGACCAGTTCATTTCGCGCTGCGGCAGGGCCGACCACGGTCTGTTTCTCGACTGCCGCAGTTTCGCCTATGACCTTGTGCCCATTTCCTTTGACAATGCATTGTTTGTGATTGCCAACACCAAGTGCGCGCGCGGCCTTACTGCGTCCAAATACAACGAGCGGGTCGCCGAGTGCGGCGAGGCTGTCGCCGCACTTTGCGCGGGCACGGGCCGCGAAGGCACGCACCTGCGCGACTTCACGCTGAAGGACTTGGAGGCCTGCCGCGGCGGAATGGGCGATATTGCCTTCCGCCGCGCCCGCCACGTCATCACGGAGGACGTGCGCACCCAGCAGGCGTGCGCGGCGATGCGCGCCGGAGACAAGGTGACGCTGGGCAGGTTCATGACCGCGTCGGACATCAGCCTGCGCGACGACTACGAGGTGACCAGCCCCGAACTGAACGCGATGGCGGACACGGCGAGGTCGCTGCCCGGCTGCCACGGCGCGCGCATGACGGGCGCGGGATTCGGCGGATGCACCATCAACCTCGTGGACGCCGACCAGGCAGATGGATTCTGCGCGGCGCTCATGGAGGGTTACACCAAGGCCACCGGGCTCGTCGGCGAAGTGATCCTGTCACGTCCGGCGGACGGTGCTGGCAGAATGGTTTGACATGAAGAAGTGTGGGTTGGGTGGAGTGAAGCGAAGCGAAACGGAACGCACCCACCACTGGACTTCCAGAAGAGCCGGCAGGGATACCGGCGCCCCCAAGTCAGACTATTTCGCTGGAATCGGCGCCGGGACCGCTTCATGGAAGCGGTCGGCGCTCTCCACCACCACCACGCCGTTGTCAGTGATGCGGAAGCGTTTTGCGTCCTCGTCCAGGTCATAGCCGATGACCGTGTCCTCGGGAATGTGGACGTTCTTCTCGATGATGGCCCGGCGGATGCGGCAGTGGCGGCCAACGCTTGCGCCGTTCATGATGATTGACTCCTGTACGTGGGCGTAGGAGTTGACGCGCACCTCGGGCGACAGCACACACCGGTCCACGGTTCCGCCGCTGATGATGCATCCCGGGCTTACGATGGAATCCACGGCGACGCCGAAACGGTTGCCCACCTCCGCAAACACGAACTTGGCGGGCGGCAGCGGCGGGACGTGGGTGCGCATGGGCCAGGACTTGTCGTACAGGTTGAACTGGGGGTCGACCGCCACCAGGTCCATGTTGGCCTCCCAGTAACACTCCAATGTGCCCACGTCGCGCCAGTACTGGGCGCGTTTCTTGTTCTCATCCTGAAACTTGAAGGTGTAAACCGCCTTGTCGCGCACCAGGCGCGGGATGATGTCCTTGCCGAAGTCATGACTGGACTGGACCCGGTCCGCATCAGCATGCACGGACTCGCGCAGCACGTCCGCGTGAAACACATAGATGCCCATGGATGCCAGGGCCCGGCCGGGGTGTGTGGGCAGCGGCTTGGGTTTGGCGGGCTTTTCCTCAAATCCCAGCACGCGCCCCGTCCTGTCCACCTCGAAGACGCCGAAACGGCTTGCCTCGTGCAGCGGCACCTCAATCGCGGCGATGGTCAGGTCGGCCTCAACCTCGCGGTGCTGCTGGATCATCTTCTGGTAGTTCATCTTGTAGATGTGGTCGCCCGACACGATGAGCACTTCGCGCGGGTCGGCCTGGTCCACGGAATAGAGGTTCTGGTATATGGCGTCCGCCGTGCCCAGATACCAGTGGCTGTTGATGCGCAT
>CALDSM010000127.1 GCA_937923585.1 uncultured bacterium | reverse complement strand
GGTATCCGACACCGCCTTCCAAACCGATATCCCGCCCCTTATTGTACCAATTTGATGCCAATATGTAAAAAATCACGGACCGTCGGCTTTTCAGCCGCGCAAGTGTTCCATTATGGCACGGATGAACCGGGGGTGGAATTCGCCAAAGCGCGCCCCGGCGGTGTCACGCGTCATCACGATGACGAGCCGGTTCTCCGGGTCAATGCGGAAAGTCGCCGAAGAGGCGGCACCGTGGCCGAAGGTCTTCGGGGAGAGTCCCTCCTCGGGCATCCGCACGGCGCCGATGCCCCACTCGACCTTCGTGTCCGGCCCCAGCAGGCTCTTCAGCGGCTGCGGTATCATCTTCTCGACCGTTTCCGGGCGCAGGAACCGCTTGTCGCCGTAGGCGCCGCCGTTGAGCATCATCTGGCCCAGGCGCACCATGTCCAGCGCCGTGCTGCGCGTCAGCGCCGATCCGTCCACCGCATCGGTGTGGTCCATGCCCAGGGGTCCAAGCAGATGGTTCAGGAAGAAGGCGGGCAGCGCCTCACCGGAAACGGCCTCGATCACCTTGCCACCAACCGCGTAGCCGACACCGTTGTAGGCATGGCGGGCCCTCGGCTTGAGGAAGGGGTAGTAGCCCGCGACCACCTGTTCGAGGTCGTGCATTTCGTCGCCCCAGTGGTCCGACCGGTAGCCCAGCGCCAGGCCGTTGGTGTGCACATACAGGTCGCGCACAGTCAGCATGATTCCCGGTGCGCCGCGGAATTCCGGCAGGAAGCGGTCCACGGGGTCATCCAGACTTATGAGCCCCTGGTCCACCAGCAGCATCATCAAAGTGCCCGACATGAACTTGCTGATCGAGGCCATCCAGCTCTTCGTGTCTTCCGTCATCGGCTGGCCCTGGCGCGTGCCGTAGGCTTTGTGGAAGAAGAGCACGCCGTCACGGGCGACGGCCGCGGCAAAGGCCTGGTCGCTGGCACCGGCCCATTCCGCCAGCACGGCGTCAATGGCGGCCGTCGCGCCGGGTTTCATGCCCGCATCGTTCTCGCTGCCCTCCCGAATCACGGGTGCCGGCGGGCCTTCAAGCGGCTTCGGGCAGACAAAGGGCGTTGCAGGGGCCTCATTTCGGAGTGTGCGTTTCAGTCCCGCCCACCATTGGCGGTCAGTTGCCCAAGGGTCGTTGTTGCGGCGCACGGCGGCCGGGTCGTCACCCGCCTCGTTCAGTCCCGCAAGGAGCACGGCCAGGTCCGGGGAACCGTTCAGACTCTGGAGCAACTGCATGTCATAGAACCGGGCGATGCTCGGTCCGTAAACCTGCTGCACTTTCTCACTCACGCCCAGGGATGGGTGCAGCGTGCCGCCTCCCGTGGGAGCGTTGAGCAGCCATCGGAACCCGTCGCAGCCCTCCGGGATGCTGAACACCGTGCGGTATCGAACCACGGGGGCCGCGCCCGATGCGGGCACTATCCGGATGACGCTGCCATAGCGTCCACGTTGCGGCGTCTCGCCCGCCACCGGATGATAGTCGCTGCCGTAGAAGGCCGTCTCCACGCGGTACGGCCCCAGCAGCCGCTGTCCGAGGAGCGGATTGGCGAAGTCGCATGCGGGAAACCGGCCGTTCTTTATGACGTAGGATTTGGGGCCGATGTCCGCCATCAGTATCATGCGTGCGCGGGCCTCCGCGGCGGGCGGCAGCGGCACCTCAACACAGGGCTTCCCTCCGATGCGGCAATGCAGCACCGGCGTGCGGTCACCGTCGTTCGCGGGCATGGGCAGCGCGAGTGTGGCCACGGCGCGGCCGTCCTGCTCCGCCAGCGCCGCACCGGCCTGCGCGCCCTCCAATTCCGCGACCACGGGGGAGCCCGCCATGGTGTCCACGGCCACCACCCGCGCCACGGTTTGCGCAAACTCGTCATAGCCGCCCGTGATGCGCGCAACGATGGGCGACGAAGGCTTGCGCGCCAACCGCACCGGATAGGCGGCCTCCGTGTTCTCATGGGTGGCCGTGTCGGGATACCAGCGCGCCTCAAAGTGCGCCCCGTCGGCGTCGAGATCGTTGACGGCTATCTGCACGGCGGGCAACGTTCCCGCCTTCGGCATTCCGCCGATGGATGCCCAGGGCAGGAGCATCTCGATGCGGTAACCCCGGCCGGTTTCCTCCCACCCCGTCTCCGCGGCGACGCCCTTCGGCGCTGGCGCGTCCTTATAGCCGCAGGTGAAGACGCGCATGACGCCGTCCGCGTTGGTCTCCGGCGCGGAGACCAGTTCGAAGAGCCGCTTCGCGCCGCGTGCCGGCATGAGATACACCTCGACGGAGTCGCCGTTCCACAGCGGCTTGTCCGCCGCGCTGGTTTGAAAGGAATCGTCGCGCACCATCACCAGCACCAGCAGGCCCCGCGCGTTCCACGCGAGCCGCGCAATCGGATCAAAGTCGTCCGGCGTGCGCACGTTGCCGTCCTTGTCGGTCATCAGATCTATGTGGAATCCACGCTCGCCCCAGTCGGTG
>CALDSM010000126.1 GCA_937923585.1 uncultured bacterium | reverse complement strand
TACGAGATCTGATCGTGACTGGAGTTCAGACGTGTGCTCTTCCGATCTTTCCGTCGTCACCCCGTAATAGAGGCTGCTGTAGTCAAACGAGCGCAGCACGCTTCCCTGCACGTCCACGTAGCCCTTCGCTTCGAGGCTGTCATGGCCCCAGGACAGGAACTGGAGCCGGTCATAGCCGCCGCTCTCCGTCCACCCGGTGAACGGCACGATCAGCGTGTCCTCCAGCACCGTGAACGCCTTCACGTCGCTGTACGCATTGGACCAGGACCAGTTGTCGCCGAAGGACACGCGCTTGATGAGCCCCGGGTTGGCCGGGTCGGCCACATCGAACAGGCTCACCGACACGCGGCGACCGTTGGTGTCGTCCACACCCAGCGCGACGAGACGGTCCCCCATGGGCTCGATGTGGGTGGACCATCCGGGCACTTCGAGTTCGCCCGCCACGCGCGGCGCGGCGGGGTCGGAAAGATCAATCACGAACAGCGGGTCAACCTGGAAATAGGTCACGATATACGCGCGGGGGCCGTCAAAGCGCGTGGCGAACAGCGAGTCGCCGGACGCATTCTCGAGTTTGGCCTGGCCCAGCACGGCCAGCGCATCGGGATTGGCAAGGCTCACCGTCGTGATGTGGGTCTCACGCAGCGGCCACCAGTCGTTCGAAACCACGCGCAGCACACCGTTCCATGCGTCCATCTTGAACCGGTCGGCGACCATTCCCGGCACGGTAATCGCGCCGCGCACCGCAATCTCGCCCGCCGGATCGTTGATGTCAATGTAGGTGATGGCGGTCGTGCTGCTGCTCCAGTCCGACGCGGCCACAAACAGGGCCGAACTGGTGGCCTGAATGATGTTTCCGTATCCGCCAAACTCCACCTTGTCCACCTGCTTCGGGTCATTGGGATCGGCCAGGTTGACGCTGGTCACCCAGGAAGAGGAGGTCTGCTCCTTGAGCGGCACGGCGGCGCCGGAACTCACCGTCCCGCCGGAACCGTCCACCCAGGTGTAGTTGAAATTCGCGCACACCGCATACAGCGCGTCGCCCACCAGGCGGCTGTCCACGAAATCACCCGGCAGGTCAATGGTACCCTGTATCACCGGATTGGCGGGCTGGCTGACATCAACGACGTAGAGGCGCGCCCCCACGCTGTATTTGAGCAACCCCTGTTCCTGCACGATGTCCGCCGCATAGCCGGTGAGCACATAAGCGCGGCCGTTCTTGAGGTAGAGGTCGCGCGGATAGCCCACCGTGGCCGCGCGGCCCACCACCGCCTGCCGGTCCAGGTCCACCACCGTCAGCCCGCGGTACTGGTTGAGCACGTAGAGAATATTGCCGTCACGCCGGATGACATCCGGCTCGACCACTTCCCGGGTCGAGGTGTCCCCCTCCGCCGTGTTTTCCATCCCCGCGGTTGGAGCCAGCGCGTCAAGGGCATTCCGGTACAGGCCCATGTTGGCGCTGTAGAACACCGGATTCTCGCCGGGGCCGACCGGATTAAATGTGGTTCCCGGCACCACGGGAACAGGAATGATCGGATGTCGCGGACATCCCGGAAGCGCCACCAAGAACAGACCCAGTGCAAACAGCAGCGTAATGCGTCGCATGGCAACAGCCTCCGTTGTTTTACTACTCTCGCACAATTCACACCCGAAAGACGGATCTCCCTGTGGACCGTCCATTATTATACACCCAACCAAGATATAACGTTACCCGGGAGAACTTTTCCGGGATATGGATTGCCCGGGTCTTAATCCGTACCAGGACCGGTCACCCCTCGCTCTGTGAAAAGTTCTTCTACTTGAGCACGGTAAAATCTTCCAGGACAAGCCCTTGCAAGTGTTCCACGCTCATGCCCTGTTCCGCCTTCACGGTGACATTCTCGAGGTGAAGTCCCTGTATGGGAGCCTCAGGCAGTCCCTCGACCCGCACGGCTTGTTTTGCGCCCTCCACGTGAATGTTGCGAAAGGAGAGGTCGCGGAACACCGGGGCTTTACCTTCGGTCGTGCCCATCCAGGCGCGGTAGGCGGTGGAAATCTGTACCGCCTCCCCCGTGATGTTCCGCATCTCTATGTCTTCAAACCACAGTTTCTCCACAATCCCGCCCCGGCCGCGGGTGGACTTGAGGCGGATGCCAAGGTCCGTGCCGTCGTAGATGTTGCGGTACACATGCACGTTTCGGATGTCACCGCTTGTGTCGCTGCCGAAGACCGCACCGCCGTGCCCGTGCGCGGTGCGGTTGTACCGGATCACCACGTTCTCCGTGGGCTTGCCCACGCGCCAGCCGTCCTCGTTCATTCCTGATTTCATGCAGATGCAGTCGTCGCCCGTGTTCAGAAAGCAGTGCTCGATGAGCGCATGCCTGCTGGAGTCGAGGTTGATGCCGTCCGTGTTCGGCCCGCCCGCCGTCTGTACACGCAGTGTGCGGACGATGACACGGTCGCAGTACACGAGGTCAATGGTCCAGAAGGGTCCGGGCACCGCGATGGTAAAACCCTCCAGCAGCACCCCGGTGCAGTGGATGGGGCTGATAAACTGCGGCCGCAGCCCCGCCTCCACGGTTCCGTAAACCCGCTCTTCCGGCGGCACCCCCTTCAGAATCTGCTCCCGGTACATCCGCTTGGCCGTGTCCTCCTGCCGTTCAGCCCAGGGCCACCATGCGCGCCCGTTGCCGTCAAGGGTTCCCGGTCCGGTGACGGCGATGTTCTCGCAGTCGCGCGCGTAGATGAGCGGGGAGTAGTTGTAACACTCGAATCCGGCCCACCTTGTGAACACCACGGGAAGATAGTCCTCCGGATCGTCCGAGAAACGCAGCACGGCCCCCCGGGCAAGGTGCAGGTTTACGTTGCTCTTGAGGTGGACCGCCCCGGTGAGCCAGATGCCTTCGGGGCAAAGCACCGTCCCGCCGCCCGCCGCCGCGCAGGCGTCAATGGCCGCGTTGATGGCCTTGGTGTTCTTCACCTCCCCGCCGGGCGTCGCGCCGAAGTCGGTAATGGGGAATGTCGCATCGCGGAACTTCGGGCGTTCAAGCCGCGGCATCTCGAAGGGCGCAGTGATGGGCGCGATGGCTTCGGGCGCCGCATCGGGTCCGACCAGGCTTTGCCAGTCCTCCGCCCGCGCCGCAAGGACTGCGCAAACAAAGACGGGAATGATGAACCGCATGGTTTGGGGACTCCTTTTGCCTGGGGCTGAGGGCACCGCATCCGCTCGAAAACGCTTCAGCGGAGGTTTCCGACATTATAGGAAGCGCGGACAAGGAGGATACACCCCATACCCCTTGCCGCCCCGTGACGGGGAAAGCACCGGTCCGTGCGCGCTGCGGTGTCAGAAGCGGTCCTTCACCAACAAGCTACGGGGACAGCAGTTTGATGTAGTCATTGCACGCCGGGGAAATGTTGCCCGCGCCGTCCCGGTACTGCGCCCGGACCGTGTGATAGCCGCTGCCCGCGGGCAGCGTGTGGACCCGGATGGCTTTGAGCGTTTCCCAGGCCGACCATGTTGAGCCGTTGTCACTGAAGCGCATGCGCACCACACCGGACCCGTCGCCGTCCGACCAGGTCAGCTTCAGCGTGACCTCCTGTGTGGTCGTGGTCAGCGCGCCGTCGTTGATGATGATTGTGCCCGTCGGCGGGGTCGTGTCGAGGCGGATGTAATCGTTGACCGCAGCGGAGTAGTTGCCTGCGCCATCCCGGAACTGCACCCGGACCGTCTTGTAGCCGTCACCCGCGGGAAGCGTGTGGGCGCGGGTGGCTGCGGGCGGTTCCCACGGCGTCCAGTGTGCGCCGTCGTCGCTAAAGCGCATGCGCACCACACCGGCCCCCGCCCCGTCCGTCCAGGTCAAAGCCAACGTCACTTGGACGGAATTGGTGACGGACGTGTTGCCGTTAATCACGACAGTGCCTATGGGCGGAATGGTGTCGAGACGAATATAGTCGCTGAACACAGCAGAAACGTTGCCCGACGCGTCGCGGAACTGCACCCGGACCGTCTTGTAGCCGTCGCCGCTGGGCAGCGTGTGGGGTTTGGTCAACGCCAGCGGTTCCCAGGTTGTCCAATTGGCGCCGTCGTCACTGAAACGCATCCGGACCACGCCCCCGCAGCCGCCCGACCAGTTCAATGCCAGCGAGACCTGCGCAGTCGTGGTTGTGGAGAGGTTGTTGTTGATGACGACGGCACCGGAAATGGGCACCGACGCCGCGGCCACCACGAGGTCCACGGCGCTGCCGGACGGCGCCTGCGCACCCGCCTGCGGACTCTGCCGCAGCACCTGTCCGGCGGGCACGGACCCATTGCATTCCAGCGTCACCTGGCCGGTGACCAGACCCGCGCCCGCCAGGGCGGCCGCCGCCGCCGTCTGGTTCTGTCCCACCACGTTGGGCGCGGTGGTCTGCTGCGACAGGTAGGCCGCCGTGACTGTCACGCCGCCGAAGTCCGTGACACCGGACAGACTCCACGTTCCGTTGCCCAGGTCCGTCGTGACGCCGCTGGTGGCGGAAACACCGGTCAGCGCGAATCCGGGCCGTACGGCGGGCGTGACCACGATGGAATGGCCGGTGACTTCATGATGTACAACCGTCGGCCCCGTGATGTCGGGTCCATAAGAAACGGGAATGGCGCGGGCCTTGTAGGTGACGGTTATCATGACGGGTCCGGAGGGATAATGGATGTTGTACCAGTCGAAATGGTTCGCGGCCGGCCATGTTGCGTTGCCCTTGTACAGCAGCGCGTTGGTCGCGGTGACGCGCGGCCAGCATCCCGCCTCTCCCCCGCCTGCATAGTTGGCGCAGTTGCAGGGGGGCGCACCCTCTGCGCCCAGATTGTACTGGTTGGTGGTCGCCTCAAAGGCCGTGTAGGGAAGCGTCGGATTGGTTATGGCGGAGTAGACCCAGAAGTTCTGCGAACCGCCGCCGGCAATGGTCCCGGCGCCGCCGTCAAGGGCGAAGGAAGGCACCGTCAGTCCCGGCGGGTCGGACTGCGTGACAACGGTTACGGGATAGGCCTGGGCCGGATAATTCCGTGTGCCCTCCAGTTGGAAGTCAAAACTCATGTCCGCCTGGCCGGAACCCGCCAAGTGAACCTCAACGGCCACCGTGTTTTCGCCGTTCACCAGGAGCGACTTGTCCACATCCGCGGTCAGCCATGAATACTTCACGGCCCCGCGCATCCCCGTGGCAAACGTTGAAGCGGATGGGCCGGAGGCGAGCGCCTTGCGCAGCACCTCTGTGCCGTTTAGGTAGACCGCCACACCGCCCTCATACAGCACACGCAGTTTGAGCGATTCAAAGGGCGCCGTATTGTCCAGACAAACACTCTTCCGGAAGTACGTCGTGGTGTTCTTTTGAACCACGGTCTGCTCGTCGCCCTCGCCGTAGCCCAATTGGGCCGCCCCGCTGCCCCATGCGCCGTCGTCAAAGGCGGGACTCCGCCACGCGGTCCCCTGGTCGGAACCGTTGTCCAGGTAGCGCCACTGCGATTCCGGCGGGATGATGGTGGCCTCCGGCGTCGGCCCGTCGTTGCTCGTGCGGGCGAAGTAATACACCGGCTGGTGGCTCCCCTCGCTGAGCGTAAAATAGCCGCTGCCGGCGGCGTCGAAAGCGACCGCCTCCCCGTTGGGTTCGGCGGCCAGAGGAACGGTTACGGGCGTGCCTCCGAATGCGTCACCCACGCTCTGGCCCGAACCCCGGTGCCAGAGTCTGGCGACGGTCTCGTTGCGGGTTATGATCTCCGCGCCGCCCGGCGAGATGCAGCCGCCCGAAATGTTGTCCGAGGCGCTGTTCAGGGCCACCGTTGCAACTGTCGTCATGTTCACGGTGGCGCCGCCGGACGCGAAATCGGCCGCAGCCCCCCGAAAGACACGCAATTGGTCCGGCTCCTTGGAGCCCACAAAGATGTCACCCGTCACGGGGTCTGCCATCAGGCATTCCGCGTCGAGCCCCGTTACCGAGAGCAGCCCGGGATATTGGATGGTGAAGGTCTCGCAATTGGCGATATTCACCGTCACCGGACTCGCCGCCTGGCGGCCATAGACCACCGGTTCGGGCACACGGTGGACAACCACTGTCCCCATGAACCCCTTGTCACCGATGTCGCCGAGGTAGAGGTAGTCCACGCCGGGCACCGGCCCCGGTCCTATGGCGATGTCCTCCCAGTCGTCTGCGTCTATCCCGCTGAAATTGTAGACGCCCAGATGGGTTCCGTCGCTCTTCAACGCGTAGATGCGCGACGAATCGCCGGAGTCGTTGTGCATCCACAGCACGTCGGGGTTCGCGCGGCTGGCCTCAAGGCCGGAGATCTCCGCCGCCAGAGGTGTCTGCACGGTACCGAGGGCAATGCAGTTCGCAAAGGTCGGAGCGGCGAATGCGGCGCCGTGGACCGCACAGACGATTACCGCCGCCAACACTGCCGCCGCTTGACGCTGCGGCGTGCGCCCATCCAGGTTTCTGCCAATGCACCTATCCACTGCACGTTCTCCTTGTGCAAGACTGACACCGTTTCCCACGCAAGGCCAAGACCGGGGCGTGTTCGCCCGGAATGATTCTCGCACGCAATGCCCGCCTTTTCAACAAGCACACTGGATATTCGCCGTCATACCGGTGTCTAATTGCGGCTGGACACAAAGACCCGCGTCCGCGGGGAAACCTGGTACGGAGGTGCAGATCATGGACCGGCGCGACTTTCTAAAGACCCTTGGAGCCACCGCCGCCGCTCTCGGAACTTCCGGCTGCGCCCGGTTGTCACACGAGGGCCTGGAACCGTTGGGACTATCGGTCGGCGGCGGGAAGAAGCCCAATGTGCTCTTTGTCGCCGTGGACGACCTTCGGCCTGAACTGGGCTGTTACGGCAATCCGATCATCAAGTCGCCCAATATTGACCGCATCGCGGCGCGGGGAATGGTGTTCACCCATGCTTACTGCCAGCAGGCCGTTTGCTCGCCGTCCCGTTCCAGCCTGCTCACCGGCACACGGCCCGACACGACCAAAGTCTGGGACCTCAACACGCACTTTCGCAGGGCGCTCCCCGATGTGGTGACGCTCCCGCAACTGTTCAAGAATAACGGCTACTTCGTCCAGGGGATGGGCAAGATCTTCCACGGAGGATTTGATGATCCCCCGTCGTGGTCCGTGCCCTGGACCGCGCCCAATAAAGCCCATTTCGTGGGAAGGCAGACCGGGGACCCAGACCAACCGGCAAAAGAAGTGAAGAAGAGGAAAGGCAGAACGCCCAAGAACGGTCGCGGTCCGGCCTTTGACGCCGTGGACGGTCCCGATAACTGCCTGCATGACGGCGAACTGGCTGACATGGCCGTCCGTGCGCTGGGCGAAATCGCCCGAAGACAGGAACCCTTCTTTCTCGCCGTGGGCTTTATCAAGCCGCATCTGCCGTTTGTGTCGCCCAAGAAATACTGGGACCTGTACGATCCGCAGGCCATCCCTCTTGCCACCAACCCGTTCCTGCCAAAGGGGGCGCCGACCTATGCGCTGGCCGACCGCAATGAGCTTTGGAGCTACGACGGCGTTCCCGAAGAAAGCCATTTGCCGGACGCATACGCCCGCCAATTGAAGCACGGCTATTACGCCGCCGTGAGTTACATGGACGCACAGGTGGGCCGCGTGCTGGACGAATTGGACCGCCTGGGACAGCGGGACAACACTGTCATCGTGCTGTGGGGAGACCACGGCTGGAAGCTGGGCGAGCATGACCGTTGGTGCAAGCACAGCAATGTCGAGAACGACACCAATGCGCCGCTGCTTGTTTCCGTTCCGGGCATGAAACACGCCGGCGAACGCACCGACGCGCTGGTTGAATTTGTGGATGTCTATCCCACGCTCGCGGAGTTGGCCGGCCTGCCAGGGCCGGGCCATCTGGAGGGTCTCAGCGCTGCGCCGTTGCTCGCCTGTCCGGACAGAAAATGGAAGAAGGCCGCGTTCAGCCAGTACCCCCGCAACGTCAACGGTGAAAAAATCATGGGCTATTCGATGCGCACTGAACGCTATAGGTTCAACCGTTGGGTTAACCGGGACAATCCGGCCGATGTCCGGGCCGAAGAACTCTATGACCATACCGTTGACCTGCGGGAAAATGTGAACATAGCGGGGGATGCACGCAACAAAGCCCTCGTGTCGAGACTTGCAGTCCAGTGGGCTGCGGGTTGGAAAGGGGCAACGCCGTAGTCCCATGGGAGGGTGCCAAGCCTTTCAGAACCGAAAGGCGCGTGCCTTGTGTATTGTTTGCTGTTCCGCACAAAACCCACTTTTCATAAAGATCATCTGTCATATTCAGACGCATTGGATGAACCACCGTTTGTGTGATTTCCCCGTAAAAGCATTGACAGAACGAAGCCGAATCGTCATAATGTGAACATGTGAGGCATGAGTGGCTTGTGACTTATGCAGATGTCTCGGCAGAGTGGTCATCCGTCCAGTGTAAGGGTGCATTGGAATAGGATGTTCACCGGTTTATGGCGCATTCTTAACTGTGCAAGAGGAGAGCGAAGATGAAGAGAAAATCACACGGATTCACACTGATCGAACTGCTGGTGGTTATCGCCATCATCGGAATTCTGGCCGCAATTCTGCTGCCGGCCCTGGCGCGTGCACGCGAGTCGGCGCGGCGTTCAAGTTGCGCCAACAATCTGAAACAATTCGGCGTAATTTTCAAGATGTACGCAAATGAGTCGCGCGGAAGTTTCCCGCCGCTGCAGGTGGCGGACTTCTATAGCAACAGCGGGGTTCCGCTGGCGACTCCCGAGGACGACATCGCCGCCGGTCCGCAAGTGTCTTCCATCTATCCGGAATACCTCACCGATCCCGCCATCGCCATCTGCCCCTCGGACCCGGGCGAGAACGTCAGTTACTTCAAGAATGATGCCGGCCAGTGGACCATCGCGTGGAGGCCCGACCGCATTGACGCCAGTTATGCCTACCTGGGCTGGATGTTTGACCGTTGCAAGGAAGTGGGCTCGATTGACCAGTTCCCGGTAATCGCAACCGGCCTTCAGTTGATCGGCGGAAACCCTCCCCCCAACTCCACCGCACCGCTCCAGCTCACCGCAGCCATCAACAAGCTGTTCAACGACATCATTTCGCAGGGCATCTGGGGGCAGGGCATTCCGATGCTGGCCCTTGCCGACAAAGACATTGACCTCAGCGAACAGGTCCCCGGCAAAGGCTTTGGCAACGGCGGCGGAGACATCGTCTACCGGTTGAAGGACGGCATTGAGCGGTTCCTCATCACCGACATCAACAACGCGGGCTCGGCCAACTCGGCCCAGAGCAACCTGTTCGTTATGCTGGACCAGCTTGCGGGCGCGGGCGCGGTTGACTTCTTCAACCACGTCCCGGGCGGCTGCAACGTGCTTTACATGGACGGCCACGTGGAGTTTGTCAAGTACGTGAACTCCGACACCGGCGGCACGCCGCCGGTGCTGCCCAGCGTGGCGACCATCATTGGCGCGATCGCGGGCGCCAACAAGTAAGACGGACTACAGGCACCAACGACGGTATTTCGCGGGCCCGGTGGACAAATCCACCGGGCCCGCGCTGCATGCCGGGAAGGCTTCCGGAAAGAGGACACCCGGCGTTCCGTTCTTGTATCTCCGTCGGGGTTCATGCTACAACTCTGAGGGACCGGGAGGATGGTCCGGGTGGGGAATGTGAGACTCTGGAGGGCGGCTGCATGAGACGCGATCTGCACGCCATGGCGGCAAAAGCGTATGACTTGGCGGTGGTGGGCGGGGGTATCACGGGGGCATGCATCGCCCGCGACGCGGCGATGCGCGGACTGTCCGTCGCGCTCCTCGAAAAGCGGGACTTCGCCAGCGCGACCACGGGGGCATCCTCCAAACTGATCCACGGCGGATTGCGGTATTTGCAGAACATGGAACTGGGCCTCGTGCGCGAGTCGCTCCGGGAACGGCGCATCTGGTCAAACACCGCACCGCACCTGATTGACCCGCTCACCTTCCTGATGCCCATCACGAGCCGCAAACTGAAGGACCGCATGGTGCGGTCCATCGGGCTCACGCTCTACGACTGGCTGGCCTATGACCGAAACAAGCTCGACGACCCCGAGAAGTCCATCCCGTCCCACAAGAAACTGAACCGGCAGGAAGTGCTCGCCCTTGAACCGGGCCTGAATTCCGAAGACATCACCGGGGCGATGGTGTTCTACGACTACCAGATGTACTCCCCCGAACGCCTGGCGCTGGAATGCATTCTGAGCGCCGTCGAGGCAGGCGCCGACGTGGCGAACTACGCGGAGGTGGTCTCGTTCATCCGCGAGAGCAACGCGGTTGCGGGAGTGCGGGTCCGCGATGTGTCCAGCGCGACGAATGAGGCCGCGCCCGCACTTGAAATCCGCAGCGCACTGGTGGTCAACGCCTCCGGCCCGTGGGCGGACCTGCTCATGGGCGAATTGCGGAGGGCACTGACCGGAAAGTCGGAGCCGTCGCGGCACCTGATCCGTTCCAAGGGCATCCACCTGCTCACCCGTCCGCTCACAAAGGGGCACGCCATCGCCGTGCCCTATGAGGGCGGCCATTTCTTCATCCTGCCCTGGCGCGGCCACTCGATACTCGGCACCACCGACACTGTGTTCAAGGGCAACCCGGACGAGGTCCATGTCACCGAGAAGGACATCACCAATTTCCTTGCGGTGGTAAACAAGGGGTTTCCCGGCGCCAACCTGCGCCGCTCCGAAGTGCTGCATTTCTACGCCGGCCTGCGGCCCATCGTGGATGTCTCGGAATCCGACAGTGAACCCGAAAAAACGGCGGCGCAGGGCGAAGCGAAACCTGACGAGACGGATTCCTACAACGCCAGCCGCGCGGCGGAGGTGGTGGACCATGAGGCCGAGGAGGGCCTTCGAGGCGTGCTCACGGTCATCGGCGGCAAGTGGACCACCTCCCGCAACCTCGCGGCGAAGGTGGTGGACTTGGCCATGGCCAGACTGGGCAGACCAAAAGTCCCCTGCGCCACCGATCACACCCCCACCTACGGCGGCGACATTGGGCGATTCTCCGAGTTCAGGAAGAAGACGGTCGGTCAGTTCCCCCTGGTTCCGCAGGCTGTCGCCGAGAATCTGGCGAAAAACTACGGCAGCCGGATGGGCGAGGTGCTCGCGCTGGCGAAGGAGTCGCCCAAACTGCTCGAAAGGGTGTCGGACCGCTTCCCCGACATCGCCGCCGAGGTCGTCTATGCGGTCAGAAACGAGATGGCGATGACGGTGGACGATGTGCTGTTCCGGCGGACGGGACTGGGAACCATCGGCTCGCCCGGCGATGCCGCCATTGCAAAGGTGACGGACCTCATGGCGCAGGAACTGGGCTGGACGACGGAGAAGCGCCGCGAACAGGCCGACATCGCCGCGGCGCACTTCGCATCCTGGGCGCGCACGCGCGCCATTGTGAATCCCAACTCCTCGTCAGGCCAGACCGGCGCCATTTGGCCGAAGATCGAGGAGCGGCTGCGCCACGCGATAGGACCGGTCAGTGTGGCCTACACCGACGGGCCGATGGCCGCCACGCGCCTGGCCCGACAGGCGCTCAGGGAAGGCATTGAACAGATTATAGCGATTGGCGGCGACGGCACCGTAAACGAGGTCGTCAACGGGTTCTTCGAGAACGGCCAGCCGATCAATCCCGAGGCCGCGCTGGCCGTGCTGACCAGCGGCACCGGACGGGATTTCCGCCGCACCTTCGGCATGCCCGAAAAGATCGAAGACCAGGTGGACCGCATGGTGGCAAGCGAGATACGCCCGATTGACGTCGGCAAACTGACCTTCATCAACAACGAGGGCAAAGAGGATGTCCGCTACTTCGGGAACATCGCCAGTTTCGGCCTCAGCGGCGCCACCGACAGGGCGGTCAACTCGCTGAAGTTTGCCAAGCGCTTTGGCGGGAAGTTCGCGTTCAAATGGGGCATGATCAAATCCCTGCTGCGTTACCGCAACCAGCGCGTGCGCCTCATTGTGGACGATGTCTACGACGAGGAACTCATGGTGAGCACCGCCGCCGTGTGCAACGGACAGTTCTTCGGCAGCGGCATGTGGATCGCGCCCCACGCATCGCCCGACGACGGCCTTTTCGACGTGGTTATCGTGGCAAACGTCGAAAAGGCC